>NZ_JAUBOX010000052.1:0-54387 GCF_036700445.1 Microcoleus sp. T3_B1 | reverse complement strand
AGTTGTTGTCGGAGTCGGAGTTGTTGTCGGAGTCGGAGTTGTTGTCGGAGTCGGAGTTGTTGTCGGAGTCGGAGTTGTTGTCGGAGTCGGAGTTGTTGTCGGAGTCGGAGTTGTTGTCGGAGTCGGAGTTGTTGTCGGAGTCGGAGTTGTTGTCGGAGTCGGAGTTGTTGTCGGAGTCGGAGTTGTTGTCGGAGTCGGAGTTGTTGTCGGAGTCGGAGTTGTTGTCGGAGTCGGAGTTGTTGTCGGAGTCGGAGTTGTTGTCGGAGTCGGAGTTGTTGTCGGAGTCGGAGTTGTTGTCGGAGTCGGAGTTGGCGTTGGGGTCGGAGTTGGCGCAGTGTCGTTATCAGTAATAGCGACGCTAACAGTCGAAATTGTGATGCCGTTATAATTAACATCGCTACTGGTAGAAGTAGGCGCGATCGCACCTGTATGATTTCCTTCAACTAAATTATCGTCAACAGCAACAACCGCAACAGTTTGAGCAACATTCCAATTAGTGCTGTCAAAATTTATCGACGAAATCGGATTAATTTGACTGCCTGTATCAAAGCTAATCGTAACAGGTGCAGTCGGCTGAGTATTTAACTTAACACTGTAACTTCCAGTTGCACCGCCTTCAGTCGCAGTCGTGGTGGTAGTGTTAAGGGTGAAACCTGCGGTGTCATCATTAGTGACAGTTGTTGCGGCCGCATCAGCGGTAATAGTAGGAGTTGAACCTGGTGCGACAGGATTAGACAAGGTGAGGGTAACAGTTTCGTCAGGTTCGATCGCACTGTCGCCTAATACATCGAGAGTAATCGTTTTGGATGTCTCACCAGTGGCGAAATTGATCGTGCCAGTCGTACCCGTTGCCCCAGAAGTGCCACCGATATTGTTGTAATCGCTGACGTTGGTAGCAGTTCCCGCGATCGCATAATTGACGCTACTCGCTACACCAGCACCGCCGCTACGAGTCACCGTAAAAGTTAGAGGAGTTGTGCCGCTATTACCTTCAGGAATGCTGGCAGTACCAGCGGCGACGGCATAAGAAACAGTACCGTTAGCAGCAATAGTTAGTGTGGTTTGAGCCGTTGTACCTGCAACCCCACCAGTAATTGTGCCAAAGTTGAGAATTGCGGTTTCGGCGTTTTCAGCTATGTTGTCAGGTTTGATAGTAACTGCAACATTTTGGGTGAGTGCGGCACCTGTTGCACCTGCGGGGAATGTAATCGAGGTAGGCGAAAAGGCGTAGTCGGAATTTTCGGTGGCTGTGCTGCTGGGGTCGATCGCAATTGGCACAGTTACATCAGCAAAAGGAGTGCCGCCGCTGAGGGTAACGGGAATATTAACTACTGTGTCTGTTGTTCCTTCTGTACCGCTGTAAGTGGCAGCCCCGAAATTAACTGTATTGGGTGTATTTAGCAGCACAGAAACGTTGTCTGAACCGTTGTTCGCTAATGCCAAATCCGGGAGAGTGTCAGCATTAAAGTTGCCGCTAATAATGGAAGTTGGATCTGTCCCCGCAGCAAAGTTAATGGGTGAACTAAAACCGCCATTGCCGTTGCCTACTAAAATTGCAGCGCCGCCGGTGCCTCCTACTGCTAAGTCAAGTTGGCCATCTCTGCTAAAGTCATTCGCAACAATGCCTTGCAGCCCTGTCCCGGCGCTAAAATTAGTGACTGCACCAAAGCTGCCCGTGCCATTTCCCAAGAGAATTGAAACATTGTTAGATCCGTTGTTAGCTGTGGCCAAGTCGAGGTAAGTGTCTCCGTTAAAGTCCCCAGTGGCTATCGAATTTGGATTTTGCCCAGCGCCAAAATTAGTAGCTGCACCAAATCCGCCCGTACCATTTCCTAACAGAATTGAGACATTATTAGAGAGGCTGTTGGCAACGGCTAAGTCGGGGAAACTGTCAGCGTTAAAGTTGCCTACAACAACCGCAGCCGGAATCGCACCAACATTGAGATTAGTGGCAGCCGCAAAGCTTCCTGTACCCGTTCCCAACAAAATTGAGACGCTACCAGTACCTTGAGGGTCAGCATTTACCACTGCTAAATCGAGGAAAGTGTCGGCGTTAAAGTTCCCGACACCTATTGAAAATGGAGTGTTACCTACACTAAAATTGCTAGCTGCCCCGAAGCCTCCCGTGCCATTTCCTAACAGAATAGAGATATTACTATTACTACCATTTGCTACTGCTAAGTCGGGGAAATTATCATTGTTAAACAGTCCCGATGTGACGTAAACCGGACTTGAACCTACGGCAAAGTTGGTAGCCGTGCCAAAACCCCCTGTGCCATTCCCTAACAAAATGGAAATGTTGTCGTCATTCTGGTTTGTCACTACCAAGTCGGGGAAGGTATCAGCGTTGAAATCCCCTATATTAATACCGTAGGGATTTGTCCCCACGCCAAAGTTGGTTGCAGCGCCGAAAGTTGAGAGAACATACTCGTAAGCGGCTAATACTTCGGGTTCAAATACCAGCGGTGTTTTAATTTCTCCGGTTCTCACTTCTAATTCCCAGTCGCCGCCTTTTGCAGCACTTCCCGTCAGCTTTTTGGAAGCTGCAACCGACGCGCCAGTTAACTCACTCAGGCGTTGGAGGAATTGGTTAGGTTTTGTGGGCTTTGTAGCACTTTCAACTGGGCGGTTAAAACCGCTACTACACAAACTAAACCCGCCTGCGCGGGTTGAAATTCCATAGTCCGCGCACCATCCGGACTTTGTTTGTATAGCCGCGAATTCTATTCGCCGGGGCTGATTAACAGCCGCGACATTACACCCGTAGAGGAGAATATCGGCACCGGGAATTAATGCTTTGCGCCACTGTTTGAGTTGAGGGCCGAAGCTTTCTATGTTGCTGCTGTTGAGTGTATTTACACCGAGATGTACTGCACCTGGACTACCGTGAGAGATGATGTGGATTGCTTCTATATTTTGTTCAATTGCTAGCCTTTCGGTAATTTGCTCAATGCCATCCCGCGTTTCATCTAGGATAATTACCTCAGCATTTGGGGAAATGCCGCTAATTAAACTCTGGTAATTTTCAACATTTGAGTCAATAAAAACTAGAATTGAAACAAATTTTTGCTGTATCATTATGCAACCTCTTTAATTGTTAAACTTTATAGATTTCACTAAAATATAACTTACAGCAAATTCCACCTTCATGAAGTAGCACCGCCTATCGTTTTATCCCCGTAGGGACACTCCAAAAGCCCATTAGTGTCAACTTAAGCTCAAACCCAGTCAGAGACTGTTGTTTGACGATTAGGGCCAGATCCCCCCTAGCCCCCCTTAAGAAGGGGGGACAGGAGTCTTCTCAAAGTCAACCCCTACTCCCCTTCTTAAGGGGGATTTAGGGGGATCTGAACTATGGTAAAAGCGATATTTTTCAAGGGTTTCAGGCTTAAGTTGACACCAATGGGCATTGCCTTTGTCCCTACACTTCATCAACTAGCATCTGATTGCGAGCTACGCCTAAAGTCCTTACGATTGCTTTGTTCCTCGCAATGACATTACCAAGGACTCCCAATCATCGTGAAGGCAGACCAATAGTAAGGATGGGAGAGATTTTCATTAGTCAGTTGAGCTAATTCTGGCGGTAATTCTAACTCCTTATTTAAGTTTGACAAAATTAAACGACCATTTTCAATGCGAACTTGACCTTTGATCATGGCGATTTGAGCTTGCCGTAAGGCTTCGGCTTTAATCGGCGCGACCTTTAACTGATGGTAAAATTCAGCCATTAACCCTAAAGTACCTTCATCGCTGACATACCAAAGACTCGCCAAAACTGACTTCACCCCCGCTTGCACAGCTAACCCCGCAAAACCTAATTCGGTGTCATCATCACCCACAGCAGTTTGGCAAGCGCTCAACACCAATAGCTCAACTTTAGGTGGCTGATTCCACCCTAGTTGCCGCACGCGATCGAGTGTTAACCTGCTATCTGATAACTGAATGTAAGAATTGCTCGGTGATCCTGGGTTAAAGTATCCGTGAGTGGCGAGGTGAATAATCCCATAGGGTCTGTCTTTGCGCTGTGACCTAAGATTGTTGAGAGTAAAGGTTTGGTTGAGGAAGGATTCGCCTTTCCATTCGGAGGCAATAGCGTTAAGTTCTGCAGGCACTGCTGGCAAGGGTGGGTTATTAGTAAATTGTGAGGCTCCCATTGCTAAAACTTCAGCATTTTTAACACTTGCATAGCTAGTATCGGTTAAGTTGACGCTGGGAATGAGTCCGATGCTGTACTTTTCTACTAGAAATTGAGAACCGTCATGGAGGGCGGCTAAGGGGAGCAATCGCAACCCTGCATCCATACTAAAAACTAGCGTATCGATGCCCTGAGCTTTCAAATCAGCTTCCAAGGGCGCAATTATCCACTGGTAAAGTTGTTGGGATGCTGGCAAATAGCTCTCAGTATTGATGTTTCTGGAAGTAGTGAGTTCAGAGCTGAAATTGGCTGCGACTTGCATCAAAGTTTCGCGTCGGGCGGCGGGGATGGCTTTATGAATAGGGATGCCGCTAGGGGGGACTACGATCAGGTCTAATTGTTCAGGGCGGGAGAAGGCGTAGATAATGGCTGGTTTTTTACCAGTTTGGCTGGCGATGATTCTAGTTCTTTTCTGTATGGCCGTAAAAGATTGCAAATCGCGCCTGATTTCCTGATTAATGTATGAGCCCACTTGTTCACTGTAGAAGATATCGATAAAGAAAATGGCTTGTGGGATATCGCCTCTATCGATTAGCCGTGTGATATCGCTGCGGCTAACTATATTTAGAGGCGATGCCGTTTGGACAATTTCGCTTACCCAATCGGATCTGTAGTTAAAAAGAGATTCAATTCTATTAATGATATTCAAATTGCCAGATTGAGCGATCGCATTGGTAATTGAAATATCCGGTAATGTCGTTTGTTCTGATATTGGAGATGGTGTTGGTGGTGGTGTTGGAGATGGTGTTTGTTCTGATATTGGAGATGGTGTTGGTGGTGGTGTTGGAGATGGTGTTTGTTCTGATATTGGAGATGGTGTTTGTTCTGATATTGGAGATGGTGTTGGTGGTGGTGTTGGAGATGGTGTTGGTGGTGGTGTTGGAGATGGTGTTGGTGGTGGTGTTGGAGATGGTATCGGTTGTGGTGTCGGTTCCGGCGTTGGTAGTGGGGTTGGAGATGGTATCGGTTGTGGTGTCGGTTCCGGCGTTGGTAGTGGGGTTGGAGATGGTGTCGGTTGTGGTGTCGGTTCCGGCGTTGGTAGTGGGGTTGGAGATGGTGTCGGTTGTGGTGTTGGTTCCGGTGTAGGAGATGGTGTCGGTTCCGGTGTTGGTTCCGGTGTAGGAGATGGTGTAGGAGATGGTGTAGGAGATGGTGTCGGTTCCGGTGTTGGTTCCGGTGTCGGTTCCGGCGTTGGTTCCGGTGTCGGTTCCGGCGTTGGTTCCGGCGTTGGTTCCGGTGTCGGTTCCGGTGTCGGTTCCGGTGTCGGCGATGGTGTTGGTTCCGGTGTTGGAGATGGCGCGGAAGAACTGATCGCAATATTGCCCTGAGTGTAAGTGCTTGGCGGCACCGGCACCGGGAATTGTGGCGAAATAGTCTCCGAACCTGATGTAATGGCTCCCGTCGTCCCATTCGTTGTCGCATCGCCGACAATAAAAGGTGTAGTCGTGCTCCCCGCGTGGCGAATAGTAATCGCGCCGCCACTTGTGCCATTAGCGCTGGAAATGCTCGCATTTACACCGTTACTATCTGTAAAAGTGCCGCTGACTGTGAGAAGATTGCCAGCCGTGAGGTCAATACTGCCGCCAGTAGACTGAAGAGTGCCTGTAACGGCGATGTCGCTGGCAGCTTTGAGAGTAATATTACCCCCAGAAGTGGCGATCGCATCCAACGCAATGTCCCCTGCTGACTCCAAAATCACAGGCCCGCCTACTGTCGAAATCGCTCCCACTCCGATGCTATTGCCCGAAGCAACACCCGGTGAAGCAAAAAATGTCTCCCCTGCGGTGACATTCGGCGGCAAATTGGCAGCATTCGCCAGAGTCGAAACGCCCGATCGCAAAATTAAAGCTGCACTACCTGAAAGCACCGCCGCATCTGGATCGGCGGAACCTGACAAAGTAGTATCTGGCCCATTGATGGTAATATCTCCCGCCGCGATCGCGCCTTTTGCTTCTACCTTAAGTGAGGTTCCAGTATAATCCCCAAATCTCACATCTCCATCCGAGCTAATAATCGGGTCGTACAAACTCACAAAACTGGCGCCGTTGCCAGACAATGTGAGAATAGAAAAATTACCACGCGCAGCGAAGTGAGCATCACCCGAAACATTGCCATTGCTAAATAATGTGATATCCCCGGAGGATTGGAATGCAGGGTTAGGGTAATTTAGGGCGAAGATATCAATATTTTGATTACCTTGTATAGTAAGATTGCCGCCTGCGATCGCCCTGAAAGGATAACTGCCATCCCTCACCCGCACCGTATCTCCTGCCAACAGAAACAAATTGTTCTCAGTAAGTAGCTGGCTTTCTACCAAAGTGAGATTACGTGCAGCCGAGAGTGTAGCATTCTGACTATTAACAGTAGAACTAGCGATCGCCACATCTCCGCTTTCCACCCTCAAACCCCCCGTCAAAACCACTTCTCCTGCACCGTTAACGGAGATACCAGTAGCAGAGTTCCCACCTGGGCCCGCAAGCAATTGCGGAAGAGACAAAGGCAGAGATAATTGCCCATTCTGTGCCAACAATCCCCCGTCAACAACCCCAATTTCTAAACTTAATAAATGCCCTTCTTGACTAATACGAACAGCATTTTTACCGGGGACAGCAGCGACAATAATATTACCTTGGGGAGCATGGATAGAACCAGTGCTGACGACAGTACCGCCGATTAAAGTTATACTTTGTCCCGGCACAACAGCTAAATTACCTGCATTGACGATACTTCCCGGTTGGCTGAGATTAAAGTAAAAAGTGTTGGGAGTTCCTATCAGCGTACTGTAATCGTTTGCCCCTGCCACATTGAACAAAACGGAATCAAAACCGATGTTAGTAGCAGTAGTAGCTGTAAAACCCGCCGGAAGATTCAAGCTAGCATTAGGGCCAAAGATAATGCCCGAAGGATTTATTAAAAACAGGTTGGAATTGCCGCCACTTACTTGAATTAAACCATTAATAATAGAAGGATTGCCGCCTACTACCCGACCCAGAATGTTGCGAATAGCGGGATTAGAGATAAAATTAGCAATCTGCCCTTCGCTAAGCCCAAACTGTTGAAAACTGTGGAAAAGATTGGCTCCATCTCTAGAAGTCTGACCGCCTGTAATATTCAAGCGATCGCCGTCGGGTGTGACAGTAGTGCCAGTGTCATTGGGTGCAGGAACAATGGGTTGTGCTTGTACCACCGCTGTACTGACAATAGTGGCTGCGCTCGCTAGCATTGCAGCACCATGTATAGAAAAGAAGGCTAGTTTCATTAGCTTTTAGCTGGCAGAGCACGTATCGGACAATTATAACTTTAAGGTATTGGCCGCTCAGTGCGGTCAACAGCGGCGTAGACTTAGCGATTAAGAACCTCGTCACCATCAGGGCGGTTGCTATACATAAAACCCAAATTCTGCACCCTCAAATGTCACGATCGGTTTTTACTTAGTTTTAGCCAGCAATAAAGCTATGATTTATAGTTTTTTACCGTAGATTGACTGATAAAAAACGTTTTAAAGCCATAATTTATTACTTTAAAAATAGAGTTTCATGCGTAATTATGCTGTGTCACAGCCCAGGCTGCGTAATGTGGGCTGAAAATCAAAGCAAAAGTGCGATCGACTGTTGAGGCATCCTACAAATTAGGCGATCGCGATCGGGGCTACCACAAAGTATTTGCAGGCTGGTACCGGAAAAACTAAACATTTGTTACAAAAAGAATTTTTTTTCCTTTCTAACGCGCTATTGTATACAGAAAGCTGCTGCGTTTTGAGTTAGCTTTAATTTTTACCATAAAAATCAATATGCTCTCTATTCCAGGCGTTGCTGTCCAGACGCTGCTTTACGAAAGTGTCAACTCTCTGGTTTACCGGGCGATTCGGGAAGCAGATCAAGAGCCAATTATCCTCAAACTGCTCAAAGAAAGCTACCCCACACCTCAAGAATTGGTGCGCTACCGCACCGAATACCGCATCACCCAAGAGCTAAAAGAGCCGGGAGTCATACAAGTTTATGACTTGCAAAAATACCAAAATAGCCTCGTGATGTTTGTGGAGGACTTTGGCGGGGAATCCTTGACAATTTGGATGCAGCAGCCCTCCTTTACTCTAGAGGAATTTTTGCAAATTGCGATCGCCACCACGGAAGCATTAGGGCAAATTCACAGCGCCAATATTATCCACAAAGATATTAACCCCTCGAATATTGTTTACAACCCGGAAACGAAACAATTAAAAATTATTGACTTTGGCATTTCCACTCAGCTAACCAGAGAAACACCGATACTGAAAAACCCCGGCATTCTGGAAGGAACCCTTGCATACATCTCACCAGAACAAACTGGTAGGATGAATCGCTCTATCGATTACCGTACTGACTTTTACTCCCTCGGCGTTACCTTCTACGAATTGCTGACAGGAAAATTGCCTTTTGAGACAGAAGAGGCTTTAGAGCTAGTTCACTGCCATATTGCCAGACAACCAGTTCCGCCGCACGAAATCGAGACACAAATTCCCGTAATTATGTCTCAAATTCTCAGTAAATTGATGGCTAAAAATGCGGAAAACCGCTATCAAACAGCAGGGGGGATAAAGCACGATCTAGAAATGTGTCTGGTTCAAGTACAAGCAACGGGTAACATTGAGCAGTTTGCCTTGGGAACGCGGGATATTACCGACCGTTTTTTAATTACCGAAAAGCTTTACGGTAGGGAAATGGAAGTTTCTCATCTATTAGCAGCCTTTGAAGGAGTCAGTACAGGTAGCGCCGAAATGATGTTGGTGGCTGGCTTATCGGGAATTGGTAAAACCGCAGTAGTGAACGAAGTCCATAAGCCTATAGCCCGACAAGGAGGCTATTTTATTAAAGGCAAATACGACCAATTCCAGCGCAATATCCCCTTCAGTGCATTTGTGCAAGCATTTCGGCAATTGATGGGGAAGTTATTATCAGAATCCGAGGCTCATTTACAAACATGGAAAACCAAGATTCTGACAGCAGTAGGCGAGAGCGGGCAAGTGCTGATTGAGGTGATTCCTGAGTTAGAACGCATTATTGGCGCTCAAAATCCTGCACTAGAATTGTCGGGAAGTGCCGCCCAAAATCGCTTTAATCTGTTGATGCAAAAGTTTGTGCAAGTATTTACTACTGCCTCACATCCCTTAGTGATATTTTTGGATGATTTACAGTGGGCGGATTCAGCATCTCTGAAATTGTTACAACTATTGATGGAAAATACAGGGCATCTATTGGTGTTGGGTGCTTATCGGGATAATGAAGTGTCACCTGTTCATCCGTTTATGTTAACAGTGGATGAGATTGTGAAGTCTGGGGCAGCAGTGAATACGATTACCCTGCAACCGTTGAGTTTAGCAGATATCAATCAGTTGGTAGCAGATACGCTGATTTGTGATTTATCTTTTGCTCAACCTTTGACAGAATTGGTTTATGAAAAAACTCAAGGAAATCCCTTTTTCTCTACTCAATTCCTCAAGGCGTTGCATGAAGATGGGCTGATTATTTTTGACCGCCCTCAATCCCTTCTTAGTAAGGGGGGCAGTCAAGGGGGGTGGCAGTGCGATATTGCTCAAGTTAGACTTACCCACGCCTCGGATGTGGTGGAGTTTATGGCGGTGCAATTGCAGAAGTTGCCGAAAGAAACTCAGGATGTTCTAAAATTGGCGGCTTGCATTGGGGCGCAGTTTGATTTAGATACATTAGCAGTAGTCAGCGAAGAAGTACCCGATCCAACGGGATCAGTGCTATGGAAAGCCTTGCTTGAAGGACTCATTTTAGTGATGGCAGAAGGCTATAACTTGATTCAAGCAGATGCTCAATCCCCTCCTGGGTCTGTTGCTAATCCAACTTATAAGTTCTTGCACGATCGCGTTCAGCAAGCGGCTTATTCATTGATTCCCAACGACCAAAAACAAGCCACTCATCTCAAAATTGGGCAGTTACTGCTACAAAAATCCTCGGATATTGAAAAAGAAGAAAAACTCTTTGATATTGTGGGGCATTTGAATCAAGGAATTGAGTTAATCCATCAACTAAGCGAACGAGAAGCCTTAGCCCTACTCAACTTAGAAGCGGGAGGTAAGGCCAGAAGTTCTACCGCCTACGCAGCCGCAATGGTCTATCTGCAAACAGGAATTGAGCTACTGACAGTCAACTGCTGGCAAAGTCAGTATGAATTGACCCTGAATCTCTATATTGCTGCTACCGAAGCTGCGTATTTGAATGCTGACTTTGAGGGCATGGAACAGATGGCAGCAGAGGTATTGCAGAATGCTCAGACGATTTTAGACAAAATTAAAATTTACGAAATTCAAATTGCCGCCCTGACAGCCCAGGGCAAGATGTTGGAGACGATCGCAGTAGGCAGAAATGCACTCTTGCAATTGGGGATTGATCTACCCACCGAACCTGATGAAGCCTTGATTGGCAAAGCGTTACAAAACCTTGCCAACCAACTCCAGGGTAGACAGATTGAAGAACTGGTTGACTTGCCTGTGATGACCGATTCCCAGACTCAGGCAGCTATGCAATTGTTAGGAATATTGTTTGCAACCATTTTCCAGGGAATGCCGGGTTTGCTGCCCCTACTTAGCTCCAGGATGGTGAGTTTATCGCTCTCCTTTGGGAATGCACCCGCATCAAGCGTGGGGTATGCGATTCACGGACTGGTTTTGTGTGCTTTTTTTGGAGATGTCGAAACGGGCTATGACTTTGGTAAATTGGCATTCTCATTGCTGGATCGGTTCAATATGCGGGAATTCAAGTCTCAAATTATAATTGTGTTTGGGGGTTTTATTCAGCATCGCCAAGAAGCTCTCTTAGCAACGATACCGACGCTGAAAGATGGCTATACGGCGGGCATGGAAACTGGTGATTTTCTAAATGCTGGCTACAACATAAGTGGTTACTTTTATGTCCATTTCTTCGGTGGGGTAGAACTAGACAGTTGGGCATCAGAAATAGCAGGTTACAGCGCTGTCATGGCGCAGGTAAAGCAATATTCTGCCCAGGGTTTGTTGAATATGACGCAGCAGACGGTGAAGAATTTGAGGGAAGCCTGTATTCTGTCGGATTGCTTAATCGGAACTGCCTACGATGAAACCGTGATGATTTCTAAGCACCATCAGAACAATGACCTGACAGCGATCGCTGCTGTCTACATCTACAAACTGCTGCTTGCTTACTGCTATGGCAATTATACGGCTGCCCTAAACTACATTGCCCAAGGTCAACAGTATTTAATGGCAGTATCGGGATCGGTTTTTGTTCCCGCTTTCCATTTTTATGCAGCTCTGACGCACTTGGCACTCTTCCCCACACAGCCAGGAACCGAGCAAGCTGAAATTCTTACTCAGGCCCAAGCCCATCAAACGACTCTGCAACAGTGGGCGCAAAATGCTCCGATGAATCATTTGCATAAATGGTATTTGGTTGAGGCCGAAAAACATCGCGTTTTGGGTAATAAAGTTGAGGCGATTGAAATGTACGATCGCGCCATTGCTGGAGCTAAACAAAATCTATTCCTCAATGAAGAAGCAATAGCCAACGAACTAGCAGCCAAGTTTTATCTAGAATGGAATAAAGAAAAATTTGCCCAACTCTACATGATTGAGGCGTATTATTGTTATATCCAATGGGGAGCCACTGCTAAGGTAAAAGATTTAGAAACGCGATACCCCCACTTATTAAAACCTATTCAAGCCGGAAGAAAAAACACTAAAACTACCGGAACTGTAACGACCACGGGTTTGGTTAAAAACTTAGATGTCAGCACAGTAATGAAAGCTTCTCAGGCAATTTCTGGAGAAATTATGCTAGATAAGCTACTGTCTAGCTTGATGAAAATTTTGATCGAAAGTGCAGGGGCGCAAAGAGGATATCTAATTTTATTAACCCAGGAAAAGCTGTTAATTGAAGCTGAAGGGGCAATAAATTCCCAACAAGTCACCGTGTTGCAGTCAATCCCCGTTGAAGATTGTCAAGAACTTTCCTCCGCAATTGTCAATTATGTGGCCCGCACTCAAGAAAGCGTGGTACTAGATGATGCTGTCCGAGAGGGACAATTTACCAACGACCATTACATCCACAAAAATCAGCCCAAATCAATTTTATGCGTGCCACTGATTAACCAAGCTCAAATCGTCAGTATTGTTTACCTAGAAAACAATCTGACAGCCGGAGCTTTTACCCCAGAAAGAGTGGAACTATTAAAAGTGTTATCTGGACAAGCGGCTATATCGATTCAAAATTCTAAACTCTATACAGAAGTACGCGAAAATGAAACCAGGCTGACTCAATTCCTAGAAGCTATGCCAGTAGGGATAGTTGTAATCAAACCCAGTGGTACACCTTACTACGTTAATCAGAAGGGGCAGCAGCTTCTGGGAAAAGGAGTTGCGCCTGATGCCACGTCCGAGCAATTCGCAGAGGTTTATCAACTATATACTGCGGACACTTCCAATCCGTATCCTGCTGAAAAAATGCCTGGAGTGCGGGCATTAAATGGCGAAAGTTCCACTGTTAATGATATGGAAATCTACCAGCCTGACAAGGTTGTACCCATCGAAGTTTGGGGAACGCCTATCTATGATAATCAGAGCAATATTGCCTACGGACTAGCAGCATTTCAAGATATAACGGAGCGCAAAAAAGCCGAAACAGAGCAGATCAGGTTCACCAATGAACTTTTTCAACTCAACAAAGCTTACGAGCGCTTCGTCCCGAATCAGTTCCTCCATTTTTTAGATAGACCAAGCATTGTCGATGTCCAATTGGGCGACCAAGTGCAGTTAGAAATGTCGGTGCTATTTTCTGATATTCGCGACTTCACTACGCTTTCGGAGAGTATGACGCCGGAGGATAATTTTCAGTTTATTAATGCTTATTTATCTCGGATGGAATCGGCGATTATTGAAAACAATGGCTTTATTGATAAATATATTGGTGATGCGATTATGGCCCTATTTAGCGGTAATGCTGATAATGCAATAAACGCCAGTATTGCCATGCTGCATCAACTTCAAGTATACAATCAAGAGCGGGTTAATTCTGGCTATGTCCCGATTAAGATTGGCATTGGCATTAATACTGGGAATTTAATGTTAGGCACGGTGGGCGGGCCAAATCGCATGGATACGACGGTAATTAGTGATGCGGTGAATTTAGCTGCTCGTGTGGAAGGATTAACAAAAAATTATGGTGTTGCTTTACTGATTACACAGCAGACTTTTAATAAGTTAGCTAATCCTAGCAACTATGCTATTCGCATGATCGCTCAAATTAGTGTGAAGGGAAAAGTAGACTTATCTACAATTTATGAAGTTTTTGAGGCAGATATTCCTGAAACAAAGCGAGGAAAATTAGCAACTAAAGATTTATTTAATCAAGCTTTGAGCTTATATCGGCAACAGAAATTTATCGAAGCCACAGCCTTATTTGCTCAATGTTTAGAACTCTGCCCTTCGGATCAAGTTGCTCAAATTTATTGGGATTGGTGTGAACAAAAAACTATCAGTTTAAACATCGAACTCTTAGAGAGAAGTTTAGCATTAATAAAACCTCACTCTGATGAATTTGTAAGTAACTTTTATGAAATACTTTTTAATGAGTCTTCTCAGATTAAAGCTCTTTTTATGAATACAAGAATGGCACAGCAAAAAGAAAAGCTTTGGCAAAGCTTAGAAATCATTATTGAAAATTTACGGAAACCTAAGTTAATTAATGTTTTTGCTAAAGGATTAGGTGCAACTCATGCCAAATATGGCGTTTCAGTAGAACATTTTCCTGTTGTGGCCAATGCACTCATTCAATCTCTGAAAGCGCAGATGGGTTTAGAGTGGACACCTGAAACTGAGAAAGCTTGGGTAGAGGCTTATACAATTATTCAGTCAGCTATGATTGATGGAATGGCAGTTATGTGACCTTGATGAGGTGTTTGATGCTGACCCGCCAGAAATCAAAGCGGGCAAGTTAGCTACGCTGGAATTGTTTGCAGAAGCGAGGGCAAATTACTTGGAAGGGAAGTTAGCTGAGGTGGCGCGGCTGTTTTCGGAGTGTTGGCGTCAGAATCCGGGGGATGCCGTCGCTAAAATTTATTGGGAACGCTGTCAGTCTACTTTAAGAAATCGCACAAAAATTAAAGACAGGCTACACAATGTAGATTAATGATAAAAGTCCAAAGCTCGATCGCTACATGAAAAACTAAACATTTGTTACAAAAAAAAATTACCTTTCTAACGTGCTATTCTATACACAAAGCTGGTGCCTTTTGACTTATCGTTAATTTTTAGCAAAAAAATCAATATGCTCTCTCTTCCAGGCGTTGCTGTCGAGACGCTGCTTTACGAAAGTGTCAACTCTCTGGTTTACCGGGCGATTCGGGAAGCAGATAAAGGGCCGATTATCCTCAAACTGCTCAAAGAAAACTACCCCACACCTCAAGAATTGGTGCGCTACCGCACCGAATACTGCATCACCCAAGAGTTGAAAGAGGCGGGAGTCGTGCAAGTCTATGACTTGCAAAAATACCAAAACAGCCTCGTGATGTTTGTCGAGGACTTTGGCGGGGAATCCTTGACAATTTGGATGCAGCAGCGAAAGTTTACTCTGGAGGAATTTTTACAAATTGCGATCGCAACTACAGAAATTTTAGGGCAAATTCACAGCGCCAACATCATCCACAAAGATATTAACCCCTCAAATATTGTTTACAACCCCGACACAAAAAAATTAAAAATTATCGACTTTGGTATTTCTACTCAGTTAACGCGAGAAACGCCAACCCTGAAAAACCCCGGCGTTCTGGAAGGAACCCTTGCTTATATCTCGCCAGAACAAACTGGCAGGATGAATCGCACTCTCGATTACCGTACTGACTTTTACTCCCTCGGCGTCACCTTCTACGAATTGCTGACAGGAAAATTGCCTTTTGAGACAAAAGATGCTTTAGAGATAGTTCACTGCCATATTGCTAGACAGCCAGTTCCTCCGCACGAAATCGAGCCAGAAATCCCCCTAATTCTCTCGCAAATTGTCAGTAAATTGATGGCGAAGAATGCCGAAAACCGCTATCAAACTGCCTTGGGGATCAAGCATGATTTAGAAATGTGTCTGCTGCAATTACAACAAACCGACAGCATAGAAGAATTTGACTTGGGAAGGCGAGATATTACAGACCGTTTCCTGATTCCCGAAAAACTCTACGGCAGAGAAAGTGAAGTCGATCATCTATTAGCTGCCTTTGAACGGATTGCATCAAGACGATCCCCCCAACCCCCCTTAATAAATGGGGCTTCATGTGACTCCCCCCTTAGTAGGGGCGGTGCCCCCGTGCCCGCCCTGGGCGGGGGGGGCTCGCATTTATCCGGCAGTGAAATGATGCTAGTAGCTGGCTTCTCAGGTATTGGTAAAACCGCAGTAGTGAACGAAGTCCATAAGCCGATAGCCAGACAGCGTGGCTATTTTATCAAAGGCAAATACGACCAATTTCAGCGCAATATTCCCTTCTCTGCATTTGTACAAGCATTTCGGGAATTGATGGGACAATTATTATCAGAAAGTGACGCTCAGTTACACAGATGGAAAACCATGATTCTCACCGCAGTAGGCGAGAGTGGGCAAGTGCTGATTGAGGTGATTCCTGAATTAGAACACATCATTGGCGCTCAAAGTCCTGCACTAGAATTGTCCGGGAGTGCCGCCCAAAATCGCTTCAATCTGCTGATGCAGAAATTTGTGCAAGTATTTACCCAAGCAGAACATCCCTTAGTGATGTTTCTGGACGATTTGCAGTGGGCAGATTCAGCATCTTTGAAGTTATTACAACTATTGATGGAAGATACGGGGCATCTGTTAGTATTGGGTGCTTATCGGGATAATGAGGTGTCACCGGCTCATCCGTTTATGTTGACTGTGGATGAGATTGTGAAGTCTGGGGCAGTAGTGAATACGATTACCTTGCAACCGTTGAGTTTAGCATATCTCAATCAGTTGGTAGCAGATACACTGATTTGTAATTTATCCTTTGCCGGGCCATTGACAGAACTGGTTTATCAAAAAACCAAAGGTAATCCCTTTTTCTCTACTCAATTCCTCAAGTCGCTGTATGAAGATGGTCAAATTATCTTTGACTGGGATCTAGGGCATTGGCAGTGCGATATTGCTCAAGCTAGACTTACCCACGCCTCGGATGTGGTGGAGTTTATGGCGGTGCAATTGCAGAAGTTGCCGGCCATTACTCAGGAGGTTCTCAAACTTGCCGCCTGCATTGGGGCGCAGTTTGATTTAGATACATTGGCAATAGTCAACGAAGAATTACCCGAACAAACAGCATCAGCACTATGGAAAGCCTTGCAAGAAGGACTCATTTTACCCATTACAGAAGGCTATAAATGCTTCATTAAAACACAGGATCTATCCCCTACTGAGTCTATCACTAATCCCACTTATAAGTTTCTGCACGATCGCGTCCAGCAAGCGGCTTATTCCTTGATTCCTGACAACCAAAAACAAGCTACTCATCTGAAAATCGGACAGTTACTTGTCCAAAATTATTCGGATATAGAAATAGAAGAAAAACTCTTTGATCTTGTGGGGCATTTGAATCAAGGAATTGAGTTAATCAATCAATTAAGCGAACGAGAAGCTTTAGCAAAACTCAACTTAGAAGCGGGAGGTAAGGCAAGAAGTTCTACCGCCTACGCAGCCGCAATGGTCTATCTACAAACGGGAATTGACCTACTGACAGCAAACTGCTGGCAAAGTCAGTATGAATTGACATTAAATCTGTATGTGGCTGCTGCCGAAACAGCCTATTTGAATGGTGACATTGAGGGTATGGAACAGATGGCAGCGCAGGTTTTGCAAAAAGCGCAAACCATTTTAGACAAAATTAAAATTTACGAAATTCAAATTGCCGCTCAGACAGCCCAGAGCAAGGTGTTAGAAGCGATCGCAGTCGGCAGAAATGCACTCTTACAACTGGGTGTTGAACTACCCACAGCACCTGACGAAGCCTTGATTAGTAAAGCGCTACAAGCCCTTGCCGACCAACTCCAGGATAAACGGATTGAAGAACTAGCTAATCTGCCGATGATGACTGATGCCAAAGCTCAGGCAGCCATACAAATGTTAGGAATGTTATCTGCACCCATTTTTCAAGGAATGCCGAGTTTAACACCTCTAGTTAGCTCCATGATGGTGAGTTTATCGCTCTCCTTTGGGAATGCCCCCGCATCGACGGTGGGGTATGCAATGCACGGGTTGGTGTTGTGTGCCTTTTTGGGAGAGGTGGAAACCGGCTATGGCTTTGGGCAATTGGCACTCTTATTGCTTGATCGGTTCAATGTGCCCGACTTCAAGTCTATAATTCTCTTGGTGTTTGGTGGCTGGATTCAGCATCATCAAGAAGCTCTCTTGGCAACGAGACCGACGCTGAAAGAGGGCTATACGGCTGGCATGGAAACAGGTGATTTTCTATACGCTGGCTACAGCATAAGTATTTACTTTGATGCCCACTTTTTTGGTGGGGTAGAAATAGACTCTTGGGAACCAGAACTAGCAGGTTACAGGGCTGTATTGGCTCAGGTGAAGCAATATTCGGGTCGGGTTTATGTTGATATGAAGCAGCAGATGGTGTCTAACTTGAGGGAAACCCGTATTCGGCCGGATTTATTAATAGGCTCTGCCTACGATGAAACGGTAATGATTCCCAAGCACTATCAGGATAATGAATTCACGGCTATCTCTTGTGCCTACATCTACAAACTGTTACTTGCCTACTGCTATGGAAATTACACGGCTGCCCTAGATCACATCGCCCAAGCCAAGGAGTTTTTAATAGGAGTATCGGGAATGTTTCATATTCCCATTTTCCATTTTTATGCCGCCCTGACGAACTTGGCACTTTTCCCTACACAGCCAGAAACCGAGCAAGCTGATCTTCTCGCCTCTGTGGAAACCCATCAAACCACTCTGCACCAATGGGCGCAAAATGCTCCGATGAATTATCTGCATAAATGGTATTTAGTTGAGGCCGAAAAACATCGCGTTTTGGGCAATAAAGCTGAGGCGATTGAAATGTACGATCGCGCCATTGCTGGAGCTAAACAAAATCAATTCCTCAATGAAGAAGCCCTGGCCAACGAACTAGCCGCCAAGTTTTATCTAGAATGGGGCAAAGAAAAAATTGCTCAAACCTACATTATTGAGGCGTATTATTGTTATGTTCAATGGGGAGCCACTGCGAAGCTAACAGATTTAGAAACGCGATATTCCCAGTTATTGAAACCAATTCAATCGGCTAATAAAACCACTAAAACTACGGCATCATTGACGACCGCTGGTTCTGGTTCTAACTTAGATATCACCACAGTAATGAAAGCTTATCAGGCTATTTCCGGTGAAATTAGGCTAGACAAGCTAATGTCTAGCTTGATGAAAATTCTGATGGAAAGTGCCGGGGCGCAAAGAGGATATCTGATTTTGTCTGTTCAGGGGAAAATGTTAATTGAAGCTGAAGGGAAAATAGATGACAATCCCGTTACCGTGTTGCAGTCAATCTCAGTTGAAAATTGTCAGGAACTTTCCTCCGCAATTATCAATTATGTGGCCCGCACTCAAGAAAGCGTGGTACTAGATGATGCTGTCCGATCGGGACAATTTACCAACGACTCCTACATCCAAAAGCATCAGCCCAAATCAATTTTATGTGTGCCATTGATTAATCAATCTCAAATCATTAGTATTGTTTACCTAGAAAACAATCTCACAGCCGGAGCTTTTACGCCAGAAAGAGTGGAACTATTAAAAGTGTTATCTGGACAGGCGGCGATCTCGATTCAAAATTCTAAGCTTTATACAGAAGTCCGCGAAAGTGAGAACAGACTGACTCAATTTTTAGAAGCAATTCCAGTCGGGGTGTCAGTGCTGGATGCTTCTGGCAAACCTTACTATAGTAATCAAGCTGCTATTAAATTATTAGGTAAAGGAGTTATTCCTCAAGTCGCCAGCGAGCAAATACCAGAGGTTTATCAAGTCTATCAAGCGGGAACAGAGCAGGAATATCCCTATGGTGACTTGCCGATTGTGCGAGCGTTGAAGGGCGAGAGTGCCACCGCTGACGATATGGAAATCCACCAAGGCGACAAGATTATTCCGATCGAGGGTTGGGGTACGCCCATCTATGATGAAAAGGACAATATTTCTTATGCACTTGTAGCCTTTCAAGATATTACCGAGCGCAAAAAAGCCGAAACAGAGCGAATCAGATTTACAGATGAATTATTTCAACTCAACAAAGCTTATGAGCGCTTCGTTCCCAATCAATTCCTCCAATTTTTACAAAAATCAAGCATTATTGATGTGGAATTGGGCGACCAAGTGCAGTTAGAAATGTCGGTGCTATTTTCCGATATTCGCGACTTCACCACGCTTTCGGAAAGCATGACGCCGGAGGATAATTTCAAATTTATCAATTCCTATCTCAGTCGCATGGAACCTGTTATTAATGAAAATAACGGGTTTATTGATAAATATATTGGCGATGCGATTATGGCGCTGTTTAGTGGCGAGGCAGATAATGCGGTGAAAGCGGGAATTGCCATGCTGCAGGCCCTCGTTGAATACAATCAAAATCGCGCCACTTGTGGTTATCCACCGATTCAGATTGGGATTGGGATTAATACGGGTTCTTTGATGCTGGGAACCGTGGGCGGACCAAATCGCATGGACGGGACGGTAATCAGCGATGCGGTGAATTTAGCTTCTCGGGTGGAAAGTTTGACGAAAAATTATGGGGTGTCGCTGTTAATCACCGAGTCAACTTACTCGCGCTTAGAAAATCCATCTCAGTACGCAATCCGCACTCTCGATACGGTAAAAGTTAAGGGAAAATCTGAAGCGGTGACGGTTTATGAGGTATTTGATGCTGATCCGCCAGAAATTAAAGAGGGCAAGTTAGCTACGTTGGAATTGTTTGCAGAAGCGAGGGCAATTTACTCGGAAGGGAAGTTAGCTAAAGCGGCGCGGCTTTTTGAAGAGTGTTGGCGTCAGAATCCGGGCGATGCCGTCGCTAAAATTTATTGGGAACGCTGTCAGTCTACTTTAAGGACTCGCACAAAAATCAAAGACAGGCTATACAATTTAGATTAATCTTAAAAGTCCAAAGCTCGATCGCTACATTGTTAGAGGGGGAGATCATTTTCATTTGACGGGGTGACAACCCCGTCAACCTCGGAGCGCTATAATCTATGTTACCTTCCTGCGATAGGTGAGAATATTCTCCTCGCAAGTCTTCTAGCGCGTCATTAATTACCTCATCCTTTTTAGCTTCATCTCCTGGAATTTGGACATAAGCTTCATCAAGAACAGATTTAATTATTGGAAAGCAATTCATAGTACATAGCTAATTGACACCAACCAAATCTTAAATCACGATTCAGGATTGGGTTTGTGAACACATAAAAACTTATGTAGGTTACAAAAAGTAATTATCCTTGTCTTGTTAAAATGCTAAAATTAGCTTTACATGATTAATGGTAAAGCTGGGCAGTGCTTGTGTCAACAACTGTATATAGCAATCCTAAATCATTCTCATAATTATGGTAGGGGCAATCCCCCGTGGTTGCCCTATAGATAGGGGGTAGGCACTCTTAGCACTACCCCTACAAATTTATCTGAATCATTTAGGATTGCTATATTTATAAAATTCAGTAAAAAGTAATCATCGAGCAGATTTATGTACACTCAACTTTCATTGTGGGAAGACCCGAAAGCAGAAAGCCAGAAGCATGGTCAGCAATTATCTCTGCCTGATGCCGAAATAATCATGTACCGCGACTTCTTCAATAACAATGAGAGCAACCAGATATTTGCCCAATTGTACAGCACTATTAATTGGAAGCAAGAGGTGGCCCTGCTTTTTGGCAAGCAAGTCGCTATACCGCGACTTAGCGCATGGTACGGAGATGCAGGTAAATCTTACACTTATTCCCAAATAAAAATGGAGCCTAATCTATGGACACCTACACTCATAACAATCAAATCTAAAATAGAAGCAATAGCAGGTACATTGTTTAACAGCGTGTTGCTTAATCTATATCGCGACGGCAAAGATAGTGTAGCTTGGCACAGTGATGATGAATCAGAACTTGGTGAAAACCCAGCGATCGGTTCTGTAAGTTTTGGGGCTACTCGTCGTTTTATGCTCAGGCACAAATACCAAAAACAAATGAAATTAGAAATTCAATTAACTCCTGGAAGTTTCCTGCTGATGAAAGGAGTAACCCAGCATTTTTGGCAACACCAAATCCCGAAAGCAGCCAAAGTTACTGAAGCAAGAATCAACCTTACTTTCAGGAAAGTAAGCTAACTGAATTAATGGTAATTTGCCTATGCGTTTATCGGCTTTTACTTGCGGTTTTAATAAAAAAAATGCAACTTTTGTTAACAGTAAAAGTAGCGATTTTGGCACAGCAATAACAGTACCGCCGAATTAGCGATCGCACGGGAGTGCCGCTGCTACGGCTGAATTTGGGTCAAACGGCTAGTTTGTTGCGGCTGCGGGGGTTTTTGGCGGGTAAGCAGAAAGGCTCAGAGTGATGTGAAGCCCGATCGCACTTATTTTATCTCAAAGTCTCATCCTTCAGGTTTACCCATTTTGCCTGTTAATGTGTAGTGCATCGCCTTAAATTTTACCCCCTCTTTACTCCCTAAATCTTTCAATTTCCTTAACTAACTCGCAGCCAAATTACCTCACACTATTGACATAAATTTGCTCAGATATCTATTAATAATTTGTAAATAGCTAGGCCTGAAGGAACACCAAGCTCGACAAAAATAATTATCTCTGAAGATAGAAGAACCCCAAATTAAACACAGCTAATGTATAAAACTATGAAGGAGAAAAAACTACTTAAAAATTGATTAATGTAATAAATTTTTAAGTAGAGCTTAAGATTATTAAAAAAAGGAAATTTATGGTACTGAGTATTATTGTTCACGGTGGAGCAAAAACCATCTCAGAAGAGAAGGTTGCAGCCAACAATGCAGGCTGTACCGCAGCAGCAGAAGCTGGTTGGGCAGTGCTCGCAAGCGGGGGTACCGCAGCAGAAGCTGTTGAGGCAGCTATCCGGGTTCTGGAAGCTGACCAGACATTTAACGCAGGCTTTGGATCGGTTCTCAACAACCAGGGAGAGGTAGAGCTAGACGCAGGGATGATGGAAGGCGGTTCATTAGCTTGGGGAGCTCTCGCAAATGTTCAAGGCGTGCGCCATCCCATCTCCGTGGCGCGAAAGATTATGGATAAAAAACCCATGTTCTTAGTAGCGGATCACGCCGAACATTTTGCAGCAGAAAATGGAGCCGAGATGTCTGCAAAAGAAGACTTAATCGCAGATGAGCAACAGGAAGAGTGGGAGGAGGAAAAAGAAGTTATTGACCGCCCCAATACCGTTGGTTGTGTAGCTTTGGATAGTAGTGGCACTTTAGTTGCCGGTACCTCAACAGGTGGCACTATGAATAAGCCCGCCGGTCGCGTCGGCGACAGCGCCATTATCGGCTCAGGCTTGTTTGCGGAGAATCAACAGGGCGCTTGCTCGACCACAGGCGATGGCGAGTCCATTATGCCAGTAGTTCTAGCTAAGACTGCGATCGACATTCTAGCGTCCGGCAAGCACCCAGACGAAGCAGCGAAGATGGCAATTGAGACTCTGGCATCTAAGGTGGCAGGAGAAGCTGGGTGCATCCTCATAGACCCTCAAGGGCGGGTTGGCTGGGCGCATAACTCAACCGACATGGCTTGTGCTTATAGAACCTCAGAAATGGACAAGGTGGCTGTGTTCACTAAGAAAAAACAACTCGCCCATCGTTGAAATTATTGAGGTTAAAGTCTCTCTAGTTGCAGAGAGTTAAAATTCCGCAACTAATATCTTGTTTCCTAGGTATTAAGTAGCTGGACATCAATAAACAGTTTTTCAATTTGTAGGGCGGGCATTGCCCACCCTACTTTTAATTATGTCGAGCTACTTAGTGGCCGGAAAAACAGTTCAATTCAAACTAGACTTGGATATTCCTATGAACTCAACATACGACTTTCCTTACTTTCAGGGTAATTCTCTTTCCGATTTGTTTGCTCCAGACATCACAGATGCACGTTATGCGTTCATCCTCAATTACCCTGCAACTGCCAGTTGGGCTGCTTACCCCAACAGGGAAAAATACTTTATTCAAGACGGCAGCAGTGAAGCCACCAAAACTTCTTTCGACAAGATTGGCCAGAAGGAACCTTGGAAAAATCTGGCAGTGTTAGGCGATGCCATCCCAGGAATTGTGATTAATCACCCGCCGAACTCGCTGATTGACTATTGGCGGGAGCATTTGGGCTTCAGCAACAGCAGTATGGAGATGATAGACTGCTCAACTTATCTCGAAGATCTCAGCGTAAGCGATCGCTTTGACAAACTCCTGACTCTATTTCCCTTCGACAATCTCAAACCCGAAAAACACGCCGTTCATCCCGACATCCACTACCACTTGCTCAGCAAAGCAACGCTAGCAGAATTAGGCGTGCAATGTCCGAAATACGAAAGCTACAATCTGCACGAAGTCAATCTCGAAAGCATTCAGTTACCAGAGCAATTCCCCTACTTGATTAAAACATCCCACGGACTTTCTGGAGAAGGCACTTATATTATCAAAAGCGCCAGCGATCTGAACTACTGCTTGCAGGAAGTGAGGAAATATCTCGATATTAAGTTGCTGGATACGATTATTGTCTCGGAATTCGTCAAGAATGAAGTGCAGAACTATTGCGTGCAGTTCTATGTAAGCAAAACGGGAAATATCACGCTTATCGGCACTACCGGCCAACTTGTCACTCCAGAGGGCAGCTATTTAGGGGGACTGATTCACTACCGCGAAACCGACATGAGTAGGTTTTTTGAGATGATTGCCGCTATTGGTAAATATGCTCACCAACAGGGTTATTTCGGCGTTATTGGCTTCGACGTGCTGGAAGATTCTGAGGGACAGTTGTATGCCATTGATGCCAATTTCCGAGTTAATGGCTCGACTCCGCTTTGTGTGCAGCGCCATACCTTACTGGGGCTGGGAAAGGAGGTGGCTAAATATTCGAGTGACTGGCGAATGGATGGGACTTTGGAATCGATTCTTGTCACCCTGAAACCCGAACTCGATCGCAAGGACTTGATAATCTTGTCAGCTTTAGAGAAGGTTAAATACGGGAAAATCTACACGGAAATTTACGGGATAGTTGCTGGTGAGGATATGAAGGATATGCAGCACATCGAGCAGAAGTTGCACAGTAAGGGATTGCAGCAATAGGGTTAATATCTATTCTACCGATTGCAGCGGTTATGCGGTTTTCCCGCTCATCTCGATCGCAGGCTTCGGTGATATCGGCAAACGGGCCATCAAAAATCAAAATTGAAGGTTCCACAGCTTTGAAGTGACCAGATTCATCGGGTTCGGCAAGATAATGCCACACTTCGCGAATATCCTCAACTAAATAACACTTTGATTGAGGGGAATTTCGATCCAAAACTCTGTTCTTTCTCCGGGTTCTGATGTACACCACAGTTTCCCTTTATGCTTTTGGATCACAATTTGATAACTAATAGACATCCCCATTCCCGTACCTTTTCCTACCGGTTTGGTGGTAAAAAATGGGTCAAATAGCCGTTTTTTGACTTCCTCTGTGATGCCACACCCATTATCAGCAATACAAATTCTGATCAATTCTGAGTTATACAGACTCGTACTAATCCGAATTGTCTTTTTCTCCACCCGATCTCGCTCATCTAAAGCATCCAGAGCATTTGTCAGAATATTCATAAATACCTGGTTAAGCTGTCCTGCATAACATTCGATCTGCGGCAGATTACCGTACTCTTTGATCACTTCAATCTCTGGATGTGTGTGTCTGGCCTTGAGACGATTTTGCAGAATCATCAGGGTGCTTTCAATGCCTTCATGGATATCGACTGCTTTGATATCTGCTTCGTCCAATCGAGAAAAGTTCCGTAGAGATTTAACAATATCGCGGATACGTTCAGAACCTACTTGCATAGACTTGAGCAGTTTTGATAAGTCTTCGCTCAAAAATTCTATCTCAATATCTTCCGACTTGGCTTGAATCTCCGATACCGGCTGGGGATAATACTTTTGATAAAGCTGTACTAGCTCTAGTAAATCTTGGGTATATTGGCTAAGATGAGATAAATTACCGTGAATAAAATTCGCGGGATTATTCACTTCATGGGCAATCCCGGCTACCAGTTGCCCCAGAGATGACATTTTCTCACTTTGGATGAGTTGGGCTTGAGTCTCCCGTAGTTCTTGAGTGCGTTCTTCTACTTTTTGTTCAAGGGTTTGGTAAGAGTTCTTTAATTCGTGACTCATTTGATTAAAAGATACTGATAAACTTACCAATTCCTCTACGAGAGTGTCGGAAACATTTTGCTCGAAATTTCCACCGGCGATCGCCTGACTGGCTTGACTCAATTGCCGAATAGGTTTAGCTATCCATTGTGAAGTGATAATTGCTAATCCTGTGGCGATTACCAGTGATAACAGACAAAGGATAATCGTCGTATTTCTATTATAATTTATTTGCTCCATAAAATCCGATTCAGGCACGACGACTACAATTAGCCAATCTATACCTCTACCATCATTCAGCGGTAGCAACTGAACAAACTGCCGTTCACTGTTGAGGGTAAATTCTAACTGTTCAGATTTATGAATTTGGTCAAAGTTACCAAAATATTTCTGCAAATATTTAGCTGTCTCCCGCACAAATGGTTCGCTACTTTCCACGGCGTAAATCATCTTCTGAGCTTTACCTTGTCCTTTGATTAGTGGCTCTTTGGTGGAACTAGAAATCATTGAACCAGATCGCTCCATCACAAAAGCCTTACCTGTTTTACCAATAGACAAACTTCCCAGAAATTCCCTTAAATTTTCTGAGAGGACAACAAGAGTGGCACAGACACCCACAAGTTTACCTTCTGAGTCATAGACAGGTTCGCTGGCAGTAATTGCAGGCTTACCATTGTTGACAATATTCACAAAAATATTGCTCCAAGTAGGCCTCCCTGCTTTCACAGCAGAAAGATACCAGGGGCGTTGGCGAGGATCGTAAGAAGAGTTTACCTGTTCTAGGAATTTTTGCCGATCGCCTCTATTATCCATTTCATAAGAAGTAAAATGATAGTTTGTTTCTTGATTACTCGCAGTCATCGCGATTGTTGACTCTCGACGAGCGGCCCCTAGATAATGTCCTTGGGCATCGCCACAATAGGAGCCAAAAACAAAAGGGGAGATTTGCACTTGGGTCAACAATTGCTTAGCGTTGCGGCCATTCACCATGTCCATGTGGCCCTGTGCAAAAGCGACTGAATTCACACGATTGATATCATGAGGTTTGTTGATATATTGCTTGAGTTCTCCTTCAATGCGTGCTATTAGTTCCTGACGAAGTTGAGCCGCCACATCGTTAACCGCTTTTTGTCCATTGCGTAAGGAAAGCCAACCTGTTAAGCTCACTGCTGTAAAGATTTGTAGAACAAATGGAACAACAAGAACACCGCGCAGAGGAATTTTTAGACAATTCGCAGTTGGAGGCATAGATGATAATGCTTAGCCATTGGTTCTTTGTCTATCATAATATCAATTCATCAAAGAAGCCTGAAGCGGAGCTATCCCGATCGTGACTCGCCCTTTTTGTAGCCCCGTTAATCTGCGGTTACAAGCGATCGCTTACTGGAAGTTTTTTATTTTTCCGTTGGTCGGTAAATTGACCAAATAGCATATATTTGATAAGTCGTTAATTTTTACATTCAACTAACAAATGATATTAATAGCTATCTTGGTTTATGTAAATGCAATAGTCGATCGCATTTACCGGCCTACTTACTTCGCCCGCACCACCAACACCGAACAAGGAGCCTCAGCCACAACCTCCGCACTCACCGAACCCTCCAAAATTCGCTTTAAACCAGTCAAACCCCGACAGCCGATCGCAATTAAATCGGCTTTATAGATATGAGCCAAACGCACAATTTCTTCTGCTGGTTGTCCCGAAACAATCTCCAATTCGCTCTGGCAAGGCAACTTTTCCTGATAAGATTGCAGTAACTTCTCCACCTCTCGGTAAGCAATCTCATCTCCCTGAGCGTGAGGTCGATCGACAACCGCGTCAAAATCCGACCTACCAGAACTGACAACATGAACTAGAATCACCTTTGCCGTCGGTTCTAGCTGAAATTGCCCTACAACTTGCAATACCTGAGTCGCTAACTCTGAATTGTCGATCGCTACCAAAACAGTATTCAATACCATGCACCTTTAAATTTCAGATACTAGACTTTAACTTTTCGCTGATTGTCGCCTACTTTCCACAATTTCGCCCTTCCCACCAACATCATTATTACCTACCCCGAAACCCGGTTTCTTAACATAATTGCGTCATTTAAGCAAGATTCTGGAAGAAACCGGGTTTCTTAAGCCCGCAGTGCGTAACTCCGTAGGTGCAAATAAACTGGGTCGCTTGTCACAGAATGTAAAGCTACCATAATCGCAAGAGAATTGCTTCCTTTCATTGCATTTCACTCGCTTTTGACTACCTATGTATTTTGCCGATCGCCAATCTCAAATCTACCATCTAAAACTCACCCTTTCCCTCATTTTCAGTCCGCAGCCGCACCGAATCAGCGTGAGAAGGAAGCCCCTCAGCTTCTGCCAAAACATTAATCGCCCTACTCACCTTCTTAAGTGCAGCCGGCGAATATTGAATCAAACTCGAATGCTTCATAAAAGTTTCGACACCCAGCGGCGACGCATAGCGCGGAGCCCCAGAAGTCGGCAAAGTGTGATTCGGGCCAGCCAAATAATCACCTACAGCTTCCGGCGTCGAGCAGCCCAAGAAAATCGCCCCAGCGTGGCGAATTTGGTCGAGCAAAGCCCAGGGATCTGCCACTTGCAATTCCAAGTGTTCGGGCGCAAACTCGTTAGAGAGTTCCGCCGCCGCTTTGAGCGAGTCAACTACCACGACTAAACCATAGTTGGCGATCGCCTTTTCTGTTAAAGTTCGGCGCGGGTGATTTGCCAACTGTCTGTCTACCTCAGCCACCACCTTTCTAGCCAGCACCGAATCCGCCGTCAGCAAAATTGCCGACGCCATCGAATCGTGCTCAGCTTGAGCCAACATATCCGCAGCCACGTGTACAGGATTCGCCGAAGCATCCGCAATAATCAACACTTCCGACGGGCCAGCCAGAGAATCAATTCCCACAGTCCCGTAAACCAGTTTTTTAGCCAGGGTGACGTAAATATTCCCCGGCCCAGTAATTAAATCCACCTTCGGAATAGTTTCCGTACCGTAGGCCAAAGCCGCGATCGCCTGCGCCCCGCCTACCCGATAAATCTCATCAACTCCCGCTTCCTGAGCCGCTACCAGCACCGCAGGATTCATTTTCTTCTCCTGTCCGGGGGGAGTACACATCACCAGTCTCGGCACCTTGGCGACCTTCGCAGGAACCGCATTCATGATCACCGAGCTTGGATAGGACGCCTGACCGCCAGGAATGTAGATTCCCGCTCGATCGACCGGCGTGTAGCGCTTGCCCAAAACAATCTCGTCATCACCAAACTGCACCCAAGACTTGGGTACGCGCTGTCGGTGAAACGCCTCTACCTGTTTGCAAGCCAGCCGGATGGCATTTAATAATTCTTTTGACACCTGCTGGTAAGCAGCATCCAATTCGGCGCCTGTCACCCGTAAATCTTCCACATTTAGGGTCATGCGGTCAAATTCAGCAGTGTAGTGCAGCACAGCCCGATCGCCTCTGCGCCTTACAGCTTGCAGCACCTCCCGCACGGTGGCTTCTTTGTGAACGACAAGTTCGTCATGGGTGCGATCGCAGATCCGTCGCAGTTCAGCTTGTGCCTCAACCCACTGAGTAATGATTCGCAGCATGGAGATTAGGAATGCCGTCTATAACTTCACTAACATTTGCTTGACAATTGGGGATTTTTGTGGCTATCTCCTAGAGAAGTAGGCCACCACCAGTCCACAAGCTTAAACCGCGATAGTCGCGGCATTTTCCAAGGCTTCAGTGCAGCGTTTAAATCTCTGTCGAGGATTTTGCAACACTGAGGACAAGTCACAACCTTCTGCTACACAAAACTTGGCTAAACTTATTTAAGTCTCACCATTCAATCAGGATTGCTCCTGAAGGGTCTGCTTCCTGTTTCACCCAAGGGAGTCGGCTCCTTCTTGTCCACAGGCGTTAATTCGGGTGTAGCCCACCCTAATTGAGTTAATTTTAGTTGAAGCTTTTAGCCATGAGTCATCCAATATTTTCAACCCATTTAACGAAACGCGGACTCCCGTTCGACCTTGTAATAGGCTGGTCAGTTTTGACTTGCACGCTGGTTTACTCTCCCAGATAATTAAGCCTTTGTTTTCGGCACTGATGTAATCATACCGCCCCGAATGTTAACCATTCAAGTTAAGTATGACTAATTTTAGTAAACTTTTTGGCTATGCAAGTCCAACTCTAGGAATTGCCCGCCAGAGAACCGGTTGCGGAGGGAGAGGGTGGGAACGCAGAGGGGGAGAGTGTCAGACCCCGATATGATCCGAGAGGGAGAGTGTTCGAGGGGGAGAATTTTGATTCTGCCTTCTACCTTCTACCTTCTGATCCGGCTGTCTTCTACCTTCTACCTTCTACCTTCAGCTTTTTACCTTCTACCTTCGGTAAGTGCTTCTTGCCGAAGCCCAAATAACCCGTATTCTTTCTTATAGCTTAACTTGGATTTTTCAGAGAATTGGATTTTAAGCAAAATAGGTGCTATATTAGTTTTTCCAACACCTGATAATTTTTTTATAAAAAAACGCCAAATTATTGTATACTTGAAAATTGCGCGCAAGAAACCGTGACTTTAACTCGTGACGGTGGAAACACCGCAAAACGCCTCCGTAACACCCGTGTCATACCTGTGGGTATTGTCAGGGGTAAAGAACAGGCAGTTAAATGAGTCAATAAAAAATTATTGCGCGGGCGCCGCCAAAAAGTAGCCACAGACTCAGCTCAATCTGAATCTCAATCTGAGCGAATGGAAAGTGGCTGTCTCACTCCGCCATTAAAAATCAAGCTTTTTGCGGATCGATCCCGAAAAGGTTGTCCTTCAAAATCCCCGTGTCTTGGGACTGTCTTGAGACTAGGGTGTATCAATGAATACCTACTTCCAGCAACTGAACTATGGCAAATATTAAGTCCGCCGTCAAACGAGTCAAAATCGCCGAACGTAACCGCTTGTACAACAAATCTTACAAGTCAGCGGTCAAAACTTTGATGAAGAAGTATTTCGCGGCCGTAGACAAGTACGCCGCAGCTCCGAGCCCGGAATTAATGCAAGAAGTCCAGCAGCGAATGTCTGAGGCCTACAGCAAAATTGACAAAGCTGTCAAAAAAGGTGTACTCCACCGCAACAACGGCGCTCGTAAAAAGTCCCGCTTGGCAAGAACCCTCAAGCCACACGAAACATCCTCGGTAGCGTCTTAAGGAAGCAGAAAGTTCGGCAACGAAGCAGTGTACAAGATTGAAGGGATGGATGTTGAGGGAAGAAGTCAATCGATTTTCGATTTTCGATTTTCGATTTTCGATTGAAGCATTGACTTGCGCGAGATAAATTCGGGGGGCAAGTTTCATCGGATACAGGTTTTTTATTTCTGGACGGATGAATCACGTGGCGGGTATCCTGGATGCTTGATTGTCAAGCGTGAAGCAGGAAGAAGGAAGAAAGAAGACGGAAGATTTTTCCCGCACACTCTCTGCCACTCCCACTCCCAGACTCTCTCACTCCCCCCTCGCCCTATCCCACCAAGACTCTCCCGTATCACCTCTAATCTGCTTCCCCCATGCAGCTCATCGACACTCACGTTCATATCAACTTTGAGACCTACAAATCTGAGTTAGAAGCCATTCGAGAACGCTGGCGCGAAGCTGGTGTAGTTCGGCTGGTTCATTCTTGTGTAGAGCCAGAAGAGTTTGCCGGTATTCAAGCAATCGCCAATCAGTTTGCAGAAGTCTCGTTTGCGATTGGACTCCACCCCCTAGATGCGGACAAGTGGAAAGACGAGACTGCCAGCCAGATTAGGGAATTAGCAAGTTCGGACTCTAGGGTAGTGGCGATCGGCGAAACCGGACTGGACTTTTATAAAGCTGACGATCGAGAACACCAGTTTAAAGTGTTTGAGGCACAGCTTGAAATCGCCCAGGAACTTGACAAACCAGTCATTATCCACTGTCGCGACGCCGCCGCCCCAATGGCCGAAATGCTGAGGAACTTTTGGCAAACACGCGGGCCAGTGCGCGGGGTCATGCACTGCTGGGGAGGCACACCCGAAGAAACCCAGTGGTTTTTAGACCTAGGTTTCTACATTAGTTTTAGCGGAACAGTCACCTTTAAAAAAGCCTTGCAAATACAAGAATCAGCTTGTATGGTAAATAGCGATCGCATCCTAGTCGAGACAGATTGCCCTTTTCTCGCCCCCGTACCCCAGCGGGGAAAACGCAACGAACCAGCCTACGTCTACTACGTAGCCGAGCAAGTTGCTAAATTGAGAGGAGTTTCTCTCTTAACTCTGTCCCAGCAGACAACCGAAAATGCCTGTCAGCTATTCGGCTTTTCTGTTTAGTTATAGCAGAACAGAGAAACGAGGAAAACAGGTTGGTTTAGGAGCCAGCGATCGGGACAATCCCATTTCTATCCAGCCAGAAAAACCGGATTCATCCTTTATTGGAGATTCTTTTGGCGTTGCCTGTTGCGATCGGATTTGCGTCCTATAATAAAAAGAACCGACCGATCGGGCGTTGGCTTAGTCTCCGCGACTGCGATGTCGCCCAGGAACTACCAACACAACGCGAGTACGCTAACCTTCGGGATCGGTCAAAACTTCACGCAATACCTCAAACTTACACACTCAAACTTACACATCAGAAGAAACTTGGAACCTCAGCAATTTGGCAATAGCTGTCAAGTCAATTTTAGGAGTCAAAAGTGTAGGGAATTCACCCAGGGATACCACGAGATCAGAGCTAAAAGCATCTCGATCGAAACTAAAATCCGCACAAAAATACTGCGAGCCACCAGCAAAAATAACCGTTGCATCAGTTGGCAGGCGATCGAAAACATCATATAAATTCTCTCACACAATCCATCAAAAAAACGCAACAAGGTAAAAAAGCCCAGCCTTGGCGCCATGTAAAAAGCTAGAGCCACTGCGGAAAAAGGACACCCATGACCACTAAAGATTACACAGAATTCGCCTTCACCTTGCCCGACCTGATCGAAATCCAGCGGGCAAGTTTTCGCTGGTTCCTAGAAGCCGGACTGATCGAAGAACTCGACAGCTTCTCCCCGATTACAGACTACACGGGCAAGCTGGAACTCCACTTCATGGGCAAAGACTTCAAACTCAAGCGCCCCAAATATGATGTGGACGAAGCCAAGCGGAGGGACAGCACGTACTCGGTGCAAATGTACGTCCCCACCCGCCTGATTAACAAAGAAACAGGGGAAATCAAAGAACAAGAAGTCTTCATCGGCGACTTGCCCTTGATGACCGAGCGCGGCACTTTCATCATCAACGGCGCAGAACGGGTCATCGTCAACCAAATCGTGCGTTCCCCCGGCGTGTACTACAAATCGGAAACCGACAAAAACGGTCGCCGTTCCTATAACGCCTCGCTCATCCCTAACCGTGGCGCTTGGCTGAAATTTGAAACAGACAAAAACGATTTAGTCTGGGTCAGAATCGACAAAACCCGCAAACTCTCAGCCCAGGTGCTGCTCAAAGCCCTCGGCCTCACCGACGGCGAAATCTACGACTCACTCCGCCACCCGGAATACTTCCAAAAAACGATCGAGAAAGAAGGACAATTCGGCGAAGAAGAAGCTTTGATGGAGCTCTACCGCAAACTCCGTCCCGGTGAACCCCCCACCGTGGCGGGCGGCGAACAGCTCCTTAACTCGCGCTTTTTCGACCCCAAACGCTACGATTTGGGCCGAGTCGGCCGCTACAAACTCAACAAAAAATTGCGCTTGACAGTCCCCGATACCACGCGGGTGCTGACATCGCAAGATATCTTGACGGCGATCGACTACTTAATTAACCTCGAATTCGACATCGGTTCCACCGACGACATCGACCACTTAGGCAACCGTCGCGTCCGCAGTGTCGGAGAACTGCTGCAAAACCAAGTCCGCGTCGGACTCAACCGCTTAGAACGGATCATCCGCGAAAGAATGACCGTCTCGGATGCCGACTCCCTCAGCCCCGCTTCTCTGGTCAACCCCAAACCGCTGGTAGCAGCAATCAAGGAATTCTTCGGTTCCTCCCAGCTATCGCAGTTCATGGATCAAACCAACCCTCTGGCAGAACTAACGCACAAACGTCGGCTTTCCGCCTTGGGCCCTGGAGGTCTGACTCGGGAACGGGCCGGGTTTGCAGTGCGGGACATTCACCCGTCCCACTACGGCCGGATTTGCCCGATCGAAACACCAGAAGGCCCGAACGCCGGTCTGATCGGTTCCTTAGCAACCCACGCCCGCGTCAACCCCTACGGCTTCATCGAAACTCCTTTTTATCCAGTAGAAAAAGGACGGGTGCTGCGCGACAAAGCGCCTGTTTACATGACAGCCGATGAAGAAGACGATTTGCGCGTTGCCCCCGGAGACATCAGCCTCGACGAAAACAACAACCTCTTGGGCGAAACCGTAGCCGTCCGCTACCGCCAAGAATTCACTACCACCACTCCGATGCAGGTGGACTACATGGCGATTTCGCCCGTGCAAATCGTCTCCGTAGCGACATCGCTGATTCCGTTCTTGGAACACGACGACGCCAACCGAGCTCTGATGGGATCGAATATGCAGCGGCAAGCTGTGCCGCTACTGAAACCAGAACGGCCCCTCGTCGGTACGGGCTTGGAAGCTCAGGCGGCGCGAGATTCCGGGATGGTTGTGGTTTCCCGGATCGACGGCGAGGTGATTTACATCGACGCTACCCGGATTATTGTCAAACCCCTGGCTGTAGATGCCGAATCGAATTCCAGCGAAGAACATTTCCTGATTAAGGAATACGACGATCTCAAAGTCAAACAGCCCTCGGTTTGGAAGCAAAAATATGCTGGCTGCATCGAACACGAACTGCAAAAATATCAGCGTTCTAACCAGGATACTTGCTTAAATCAGCGTCCGCTGATTTATGAGGGCGATCGAGTCGTAGCAGGTCAAGTGCTCGCTGATGGTTCCTCCACGGAAGGGGCAGAACTCGCTCTGGGTCACAACATCCTCGTAGCTTATATGCCTTGGGAAGGCTACAACTACGAAGACGCGATGCTAATTAGCGAGCGTTTGGTGTACGAAGATGTCTACACTTCGATCCACATTGAAAAATACGAAATCGAAGCCCGTCAAACCAAACTCGGCCCCGAAGAAATCACCCGTGAAATTCCTAACGTCGGCGAAGACGCGCTGCGCCAGCTAGACGAACAAGGAATTATCCGCAAAGGTGCCTGGGTAGAAGCCAGCGACATCCTAGTCGGCAAAGTCACCCCCAAGGGCGAATCCGACCAACCGCCGGAAGAAAAACTGCTGAGGGCAATCTTCGGCGAAAAAGCCCGCGATGTGCGCGACAATTCCCTCCGCGTCCCTAACGGCGAAAAAGGCCGCGTGGTGGACGTGCGGGTGTTTACCCGCGAACAGGGTGACGAACTGCCCCCCGGCGCCAACATGGTCGTCCGCGTCTACGTGGCTCAAAAGCGGAAGATTCAAGTCGGCGACAAAATGGCCGGCCGCCACGGGAATAAGGGTATTGTGTCCCGGATTCTGCCGATGGAGGATATGCCTTATTTGCCCGACGGGACTCCCGTTGACATAGTGCTCAATCCCTTGGGCGTACCGTCGCGGATGAACGTGGGTCAGATTTTTGAGTGCTTGCTGGGATGGGCGGGCGAAAATCTGTCGATGCGGTTCAAGATGGTGCCTTTTGATGAAATGCACGGCGCTGAAAAGTCTCGCGAAACCGTACACGGCAAGCTACAGGAGGCACGCGAAAAAACCGGCAAGCCTTGGGTGTTTAATGAAAAGCACCCCGGCAAGACTATTGTCTACGATGGCCGAACTGGGGAACCGTTCGATCGTCCGATCACAGTCGGCATCGCTTATATGCTGAAGCTGGTGCACTTGGTAGACGACAAGATCCACGCCCGTAGCACAGGCCCTTACTCGCTGGTAACGCAGCAGCCTTTGGGCGGCAAAGCGCAGCAAGGGGGTCAGCGGTTCGGAGAAATGGAAGTCTGGGCTCTGGAAGCGTTCGGCGCAGCTTATACTTTGCAAGAGTTGCTGACTGTGAAGTCGGACGATATGCAGGGGCGGAATGAAGCGCTGAATGCGATCGTCAAAGGCAAAGCTATTCCGCGCCCCGGTACGCCGGAATCTTTCAAGGTGCTGATGCGGGAGTTGCAGTCTTTGTGCTTGGATATTGCCGTGCACAAGGTGAATACGTCCGACGAGGGCAGCGAGCACGTTGAGGTGGATTTGATGGCAGATGCTGGGGGCAAGCGATCGCCCTCCCGGCCTACTTACGAATCGCTTTCTCGTGACGAACTTGACGAGGATTAGGCATTAAAGATTTTAGATTAAAGATTAAAGATTTTTTGACAGCCTTCAATTCTTTAATCTTTAATCGACAATCTCAAATTAAAATGCCTCAGCAGTGTTCGTACCACTGCTGAGGCGAATCAACGCTCTAAACAGGAGAGACGCTGAACATGAATATTGTAACAGTTGTCCCAGGAATTCAAGGAGAAGTTGACCGGGCGACGGGCTGTATTAATTGGCAAGGGAGCAAGTTTGGCAACGGTTACGGGCGCAAGTGGATCGATGGCAAAACAGTATTAGTCCACCGTTTAGTCCTCGAGTCGAAAATAGCAGGGTTCCTCGGTTCCGGTTATTTTGGTTGCCATACCTGCGACAATCGAAGCTGCATCAACCCGGCACATCTGGTAGTAGGTACTGCTGCTGAGAATACCGGGCAGATGATTGGGCGCGATCGCAAAACTCCCAGACGCAAAAGTATTCCCGGTATTGGCATATTGTCGATCGCACAACTACGGGAAATTCAGACTAAATATTTATCTGGAACCATCAAGAACCACCTAGCAAAAGAGTATGGAGTACAACATGAAACTATTACTAAGATACTTCAGACAAATATTCCCGATAACTTCACTACAGTTTCACCCAATTTTTTAGGAGAAATTCAAGACAGCGGCTGCATCATTTTCTCAGGTGGAAAGGATGGTCAAGGTTATGGCAGATACTGGAAAAATGGGAAATTAAAATCAGTTACCCGTGCTGTTTTAGCCGAGAAATTAGGATATGAACTTCCGACTTCGATGGATGCTTGTCATACCTGCGACAATCCCAGTTGCATCAATCCAGAACACCTTTGGGCAGGTACTCGCACTCAAAATTTGTTAGATGCTTCTAAGAAAGGACGCACTCAAGGAAAAAGTCATCCTCTTTCCAATGCCAAATTAGATTGGGAAAAGGTGCGAGAAATTCGACAAAAGCTAGCAGCAGGAGAGAGGATGAAGGATGTAGCACAGGAATACAGTGTCGGCCGCAAAACCATACACGATATTAAATATCACGTCACTTGGAAGGAAGCAGGCGAAGAGGTTCCAGTTCCTCGCATGGGTGGATATCTCGATCGAAAATTGACTTTCGAGCAAGCTCTTGAGGTACGAAAAAGGATTAGAGATAGAGAATCAATCTCTCAAATAGCTGATGACTTAAAAGTATCCTCAAGTGTTATCTATGATATTAAAAATAATATCACTTATAAAGGAGTATAAGAGTGATTTAAACCTAAAAAAAGCACAGAAAAAAGATAAACCACCCCAAATAATCTACTGTAAATTATCAATTGGAGTCAAGAATGGCTAAAATAGAACAACGCTTTGATTACGTCAAGATCGGGTTAGCTTCACCCGAAAGAATTCGACAGTGGGGAGAGAGGACTTTACCCAACGGTCAGATAACTGGAGAGGTGACAAAACCAGAAACAATTAATTATCGCACGTTAAAACCTGAAATGGATGGCTTGTTTTGCGAGCGCATTTTTGGGCCTGCAAAAGATTGGGAATGTCATTGTGGGAAGTACAAACGAGTTCGCCATAGAGGCATTGTTTGCGAAAGATGCGGTGTAGAAGTCACTGAATCTCGCGTCCGCCGTCACCGGATGGGATTTATCAAATTAGCGGCTCCCGTAGCTCACGTTTGGTATCTCAAAGGCATCCCGAGTTACATGGCAATTCTGTTAGATATGCCGCTGCGAGATGTCGAACAAATCGTGTATTTCAATGCCTACGTTGTCCTCAATGCAGGTAATGCAGAAAAGCTGCAATACAAGCAATTGCTCACCGAAGATGCTTGGCTGGAAATAGAAGACGAACTTTACAGCGAAGATTCCACGCTGACGGGCGTAGAAGTAGGCATAGGTGCTGAAGCTTTGCAAGTTTTGCTGCAAAATATTCCGCTAGAAAGTGAAGCGGAAAAGTTGCGGGAAGATATTGCTAATGCTAAGGGTCAAAAACGGGCAAAGTTAATTAAACGCTTGCGGGTTATTGACAACTTCATCGCTACGGGTTCTCAACCCGATTGGATGGTTCTCAACGTGATTCCCGTGATTCCCCCCGACTTGCGGCCAATGGTGCAGTTAGACGGCGGCCGTTTTGCAACCAGTGACCTCAACGACCTCTATCGGAGAGTCATCAACCGCAATAACCGCTTAGCTAGACTGCAAGAAATTCTGGCGCCGGAGATTATCATCCGTAACGAAAAGCGGATGCTGCAAGAAGCAGTGGATGCGCTGATTGACAACGGTCGCCGGGGCCGGACAGTGGTGGGGGCAAATAATCGGCCGCTGAAGTCGCTGTCGGACATCATTGAAGGGAAACAAGGTCGCTTCCGGCAAAACTTGCTGGGTAAACGGGTTGACTACTCCGGGCGTTCCGTGATTGTGGTGGGGCCGAAGCTGAAGATTCATCAGTGCGGATTGCCGAGGGAAATGGCGATCGAACTTTTCCAGCCCTTCGTCATCCACCGCCTAATCCGCCAAGGATTAGTCAACAACATCAAAGCAGCCAAAAAACTGATTCAGCGCAACGATCCTAGTGTTTGGGACGTGCTTCAGGAAGTGATTGAAGGACACCCAGTAATGCTAAACCGGGCCCCCACCCTGCACCGTTTGGGGATTCAAGCCTTTGAGCCGATTTTGGTAGACGGGAGAGCAATTCAGCTTCACCCGCTGGTTTGTCCGGCCTTTAACGCCGACTTTGACGGCGACCAAATGGCCGTACACGTGCCATTGTCTCTGGAATCTCAGGCCGAAGCGCGGTTGCTCATGCTGGCTTCTAACAACATTATGTCGCCGGCTACTGGGAGACCGATCGTTACTCCTTCTCAAGATATGGTGCTCGGTTGCTATTACTTGACAGCCGAAAATCCTGACGCTCAAAAAGGAGCCGGTCACTATTTCTCCAACCTCACCGACGCAGTTGTAGCTTACGAGCAAGGAGTTGTTGACTTGCACTCTTATGTGTGGGTGAGGTTTCAAGGCGCTATCGAAAACACAGAACCGGAAGGAGAACCGCTGAAAGTAGAACGATCGACTGACGGCATAGTGACGAAGGAATATAAGTTCCGCCGGGTTCGGGAAGATGGGGAGGGTAAGGTGATTAATCAGTTTATTCGCACTACTCCGGGCAGGATTATTTATCACCAAACTATTGAGTCGGTGATAAATAATTAGGAAGTAATGGGTAAGGGGTGGTGGGTAATGACTGATAAGTAATCGCTAATAAATAATGGTGATTGAAGTTAGAAAAGTTACCCATTACTACTTACTAATTACTAATAAATACGGTTGGGTTAAGAAGGGGTGGGTGAAATGTTGGGTGGGTGAAATGTTGGGGTTAGTTCCACGGGCCCAACCTACTTACTACTACTTACTACTGCCCTCTGCCTCGCAGCAAGAGAGCCTCCTGCGTCAATACTCCAATTACCAATTACTACTACTACTCAGAAAAATGACAGAAAATAAGGAAATTGTTTTTCGCAATCGAGTTGTTGACAAAGGTCAGCTCAAAAAATTAATTTCTTGGTCTTTTATGCACTACGGAACGGCCCGTACAGCGCAAATGGCCGATAAACTCAAAGACCTGGGTTTCCGGTTTGCGACACGAGCGGGAGTTTCGATTAGCGTAGACGACCTACAAGTGCCCCCATCAAAACGATCGCTCCTAGACGCAGCCGAAGAAGAAATCCGCATCACCGAACAAAAATACACCAGAGGCGAAATCACCGAAGTCGAACGCTTCCAAAAAGTAATCGACACCTGGAACAGCACCTCAGAAGACCTCAAAGACGAAGTAGTCAAAAACTTCCGAGCCACAGACCCCCTGAACTCCGTCTACATGATGGCCTTCTCCGGAGCACGGGGAAACATCTCCCAAGTCCGACAGCTAGTCGGAATGCGCGGATTAATGGCAGACCCCCAAGGAGAAATCATCGACCTACCAATCAAAACCAACTTCCGCGAAGGACTCACCGTCACCGAATACATCATCTCCTCCTACGGAGCACGCAAAGGCTTAGTCGATACAGCACTGCGGACAGCAGACTCAGGCTACCTCACTCGCCGCTTAGTCGATGTATCCCAAGACGTAATCGTCCGGGAAGTAGACTGCGGCACCCAGCGAGGAATTCGAGTCCGACCCATGACCGATGGAGCAACAGTGCTCATACCCCTCAAAGACAGGCTGCTAGGGCGCGTCTTGGCCAGAGATGTCCTGCACCCCAAAACAAGAGAAATTGTCACCTATGGCAGCGAGAAAGCAGTCCGAAATCAGCCAATCACCGATGAATTAGCAGGAGAAATTGGTAACTCTGGAGTAGGCGAAGTGTACCTACGATCGCCCCTGACCTGCGAATCTACCCGATCCGTATGTCAGCACTGCTATGGCTGGAGTCTCGCCCACCTGAAAATGGTAGACATGGGAGAAGCCATCGGGATTATTGCCGCCCAATCCATCGGCGAACCCGGAACCCAACTCACCATGCGTACCTTCCACACCGGCGGCGTATTCACCGGAGAAGTCGCCAAACAAGAACGCGCCCCCTTCCCTGGCGTAGTCAAATTCAAAAACCTGCGTACCCGCTCCTTCCGCACCAGACACGGCGAAGAAGCACTCGTCGCCGAAAACAACGGCAAACTTGTATTTGAAGGCGACGGATTTGAAGAAGGGAAAACCAGCGCCAAAAATCAAAAACTCAAAATCGAACTAGCGATCGTCCAAGGCTCCACCCTCATGGTCAAAGACGGACAGCGCGCCATACCCGGCCAAGTATTAGCAGAAGTACCCATCGTCGGACGCGCAGCCCGCAAAACCACCGAAAAAGTCACCACAGACGTAGCCTCCGACCTAGCCGGAGAAGCCAAATTTGCCGACCTAGTACCAGAAGAAAAAACCGATCGCCAAGGCAACACCACCCGCACCGCCAGCAAAGGCGGACTCATTTGGATCCTCTCAGGAGAAGTCTACAACCTCCCCCCCGGCGCCGAACCAGCAGTGAAAAACGGCGATCGCATCCCCGCCGAAAGCGTCATAGCCGAAACCAAACTCGTCTCCGAACACGGCGGCGTAGTCCGCATCGCCGACCCCAGAGAAATCGAAATAATCACCGCCCAAGTCCTCCTCGACCAAGCAGTCGTCCGCGCCGAAAGCGCAGGCGGCCGCGACCACTACACCATCGAAACATCTTCCAAACAGCGGTTTTCCCTCAAAACAGCCCCAGGAAGCAAAGTCATCAACGGAGAAGTCGTCGCCGAACTGCTCGACGACAGCTACCGCACCGCCACAGGAGGCATCGTCAAATATGGCGGAGTCGAAGTCCACAAGCGCGGCAAAGCCAAACTTGGCTACGAAGTCGTCAAAGGCGGCACCCTGCTCTGGATACCAGAAGAGTGCCACGAAGTCAACAAAGACATCTCCCTCCTCCTAGTCGAAGACGGCCAATACGTCGAAGCCGGCACAGAAGTCGTCAAAGACATCTTCTGCCAAACCAGCGGAGCAGTAGAAATCACCCAGAAAAACGACATCCTCCGGGAAATAGTCATCAAACCAGGCACCCTCCATGTAGTAGACCGCCCCCCCCTAACATTAGGCGAAGGTCAAATCGTCAACGCCGGTCAAGAAATTTTCCCAGGCTTGATTGCCGAAGAATTGGGCTATGCCGAATATATCGAAACCCCCGAAGGCCCCGCCTTATTGCTGCGGCCCGTCGTCGAATTTCCCGTACCCGACAAGCCACCCGTACCCTCACAGACCGCCCTCAACGAGTCCATCTCCTTGAAAGCAGTGCAGCGACTTCCTTACAAAGATGGAGAGCGCGTCAAATCAGTCGAAGGATTGGAACTACTGCGGACTCAGCTTATCTTGGAAATTGGCTCCGGAGCTCCGCAACTGGCCGCAGATATCGAGCTATTGCCAGACGAAGAAGATGCTACAGCTTTTGGCGCCGATGGTTCTGGGCCCGCTTGGGGTTCCGCCGAAGATGTGTCGCAGGAGTTGGCGGTAGCCGTGGATGATGGGAGCGATCGAACCTCCAAGACTTTCCGCTTGCAGCTAGTAATTTTGGAATCCCTCGTGATTCGGCGAGATGTCTCCGCCGACCCCACCCAAGGCAGCACCCACACACGGCTGTTGGTCGAAGATGGACAGTCGATCGCCCCCGGAGCAGTAGTCGCCCGCACCGAAATTCTCTGCAAAGAAGCCGGCATCGTCCGAGGCATCCGCGAAGGCCACGGCGAACCAGTACGCCGCCTATTAGTCATGCGAGATGCCGACTCCATTTCCATCTCCGTAGCCGGTACCCCCGATGTCAGTCCCGGTCAACTGCTCGTCGCCGGTACCGAAATAGCCCCCGGAGTTATTCTCGAAGAATCCGGCCAAGTCGTAAAAATAGTCCCCGCCTCCGAGACAGAACCCGCCAAACTTGTGCTCAGGGTAGCCCGCCCTTACCGGGTTTCCGCCGGTGCAGTCCTGCACGTAGACGACGGCGACCTAGTGCAGCGGGGAGACAACCTAGTGATTCTCGTATTTGAGCGCGCAAAAACTGGAGACATCATTCAAGGTTTGCCCCGGATTGAAGAACTTCTGGAAGGACGGAAGCCCAAAGAAGCCTGTATTTTAGCCAAGCGGCCCGGCACAGCTCGTGTGGTGACAGACGACGATGTTGTCGAACTTGCCGTCATAGAGGATGACGGCCGGATTGAAGAATATCCCTTGTTGCCCGGTCAAAACCCCATCGTTTCCGACGGACAGCGCGTAGGCGTCGCCGAAGCCTTGACCGATGGGCCTGCTAACCCTCACGAGATTCTGGAGGTGTTCTTCCACGTGCTCAAGGAGCGGCAGTCTACTTTTGAGGCGGCTTTGGAGAGTTTCCAACAGGTGCAGACCTTTTTGGTGAACGAAGTGCAGTCGGTTTATCAGTCTCAGGGCGTCGATATTTCCGACAAGCACATCGAGGTAATCGTCCGCCAGATGACCAACAAAGTCAGGATGGAGGATGGCGGCGATACTACCATGCTGCCGGGCGAGTTGGTAGAGTTGCGGCAGGTAGAGCAGGTGAATGAGGCGATGTCAATTACTGGTGGGGCGCCAGCGGATTATACTCCGGTGTTGCTGGGGATTACTAAGGCTTCGCTGAATACTGATAGCTTTATTTCCGCTGCTTCGTTCCAGGAGACTACGCGGGTGTTGACTGAGGCTGCGATCGAAGGTAAGTCTGACTGGCTGCGAGGCCTGAAGGAAAATGTGATTATCGGCCGCCTGATTCCTGCCGGTACTGGGTTCAATGCCTATGAGGATGCTGGGGTTCAGGATGCGGGTTTTGATGGTGCCGTATTTGATGACGACATCCACGATTTACAGGAGGATGTTGTACTTGACGATCGCACTGCCCGTCGTGCTTATACGATCGAAAGCGGCTATGAAATTGGGCGCGGGGCCGATCTTGAGCCCGATGAGGATTTTGAGGAAGTTGAGGTTGATGAAGACGAGTTTGTCGCTGAGTCTGAAGACGATGCCTTGGGGCCTGATGCTGACGATGAAGATGATATTGGTTTTGATTTCGATGAGGACGAAGACTAATCATAGTTTTGAGGTTGCATGAAGCGAGTGAATGGTGTTGCGATCGCTGAGGATAATTTCGTTCCTCGTCGCAACGCACACTCCTATTTCACTCGTCATAAAAATCTCAAATTTGTCCTCAGAAATTACAAGTCCGAACTCATAGCTTTGTGCGATCGGACATCGAAAGGAAGAAGGAAGAAGGAAGATTCAGAGTTCAAGAAAACTTTGTAAATAAGAGAGTTTTAATTGTTTGTTGGTTCAAACAAACAATTCTTTCTTCCTTCTTCCTTTTTCCTTCTTCCTTCTGCATATATGGTTCACTCAATCAGGCAGCAAAGCCTTGATTTGATTAACAAACTCTTGATGGTCTACCACAGGTTTAGAGATGTAACCGTCGGCACCGCTTTGATCCAGAAATGTTTCTTTATCACCGGCCATCGCGTGAGCAGTCACCAAAATAATCGGCAGCGAGGCCGTTTGCGGGTCAGCTTTGAGCAGTTGAGTAATCTTAATGCCGTCAACAGATTTGCCCTGGTACACGCTGCGCGAAAGAGACACATCCATTAAAATCAAATCAGCTTCGCCGTTGGCAGCAATCTGCATCACCTCTTCAACATTTTCCGTGTGCTTTACGGCTAAGCCCCCCCGCTTAGTCAGAATTTTGGAAAAAACCCGAGCATTAACCAAATCGTCCTCTACAATCAGAACGGTTTTCATAAATAAATATGGGAAGTATAGAAACTTTGTGACTTTAGTCCAAAGAGGAACACGGCACAGGGACTACATCCCCGTCAAAAATGCAGAGTTTTTAGCGCCATCAGCCGGGAACCCTGCAAAACCCGTATGTATATCCTTGAGCCACTAGCTGTGAGAGGGTTTACAGATGCTTAGAAGCATCCAGTACCATCATTTAGACTACTACACACAGACAGTTTAGTTCTTTTTTATAACTAGACCTGGAACTGGTGAGAGTCTCCTGATTCTCAGGTAGCAGGTTTCTAGTACAATCCAGGACGGATGGACGACGCCTCGAAACCGGGTTTTTGATCGTTTCGGCGGGCTATAACGAACTCTTGCTATGAAAAAACCCGGTTTCTGACTACCCGTGCGTCCTGGACTATAGTATCCTCTCTTTCGGTCAAGCCTTCGGCTTCTACCATTTTAGATTTTAGATTTTAGATTTTAGATTTTAGATTTTAGATTTTAGATTTTAGATGGGAACTGATTGACTGGATATCCGTTTGGAACACGGGCCTACAGTTGCACTATTTTTTGAACTGGTATTAGATTCGGGAATGTGTGATAATTATTTTCCTTCTTCCTCATTAGAATCAAGCCATGTTTATTCACATACTCCCGTCGCCACAGCATTCGGAGTAGCGAATCGAGCGGGGATTGTTGGAGATTCCTAATACTCAGTTTTAACCCCTCAAAACGGCTGAAAATATCGACGCTTGCGTTCATCAAGGGGATGTCAGACTAGGAGATATCGCCAGGAGAGCTTTTGACTGATGAATTCATCAATATCGGCATTTTTGACACTCTCAGCGAGTCAGGGCCACGCTCTATGGTTGAATAAGCCCAAAACTTGGACTTCCCTCATCAGAAAAAATGGGTAGAAACCCCGTGCTAGAAGCACGGCTTTATATTTTTGATTTACTACCGCCTTGGGATTGGTTAACGGGAGTGTACTTTTGTATTGCACTTTCAACGGGACAATTACCGCTTCCAATCTTCCAATCCTGTACGCATAGTATTTTGCACTGGTTGTGCCTCCCATGAATGGGGTAATGTTAGCTTCGACAATGTTTCGAGAGCTTGTTAGACCTGCAACACTGTTGAGCGTGACCTTAGAACTGTTTAATTGCTTCGGACAGAGCAGGGGACTAGCTACACATCCACAGGGTGTCGTGACTCTCAAAACGTAGGCAATTAAGCCTTAGTCTGGTCAGTACGGCTTGCCAGATTTCTCTTGCAAGCCCCGTGTCTTTAGACCGGGGTTACTGACAGTCCAGTCGCCTCTACACGATCAGAACAAGTACCAGTACCAGAGGTATTCCAATTCCGCTTACTTTTCTTTTGTAATACTTTCGGAGTCCATCACGCTTGCCAAAATACGGTAAGCTCGATCGTCTACCATTGCTGCTCGATCCAAGCTACGACTATACCGAGACGAGATCAATCTGGGGTTTCTCCTGAATATAATATTTCTTCGTGTAGATGGTTATTCCTAATTGCAATTAAATTCTATCATGGATTGACGGGGACTCAAGTCCCTCGTGATGCTTTCCTAGGAAGAGCTACAGCCTCACTACGTTCTGAGTTTCTGGCATTCCGTGTTCTCCTGTGAATCAACCTTCTCACGGCAGAAGGTAAATAGACAGGTAGACACAAATGAAGGCAACATAGAGGTTAGGGTAAGAGTGGAGAGTAAGAGGCCAGTGTGGCCCGTCTTCGGGACTCTGATTCTGCTTTCACAAGTTAAGTTTATTTTTATTCTTCAACTGGGCGGTTGGGTCGAACTTTCGGTTCGCCTGCTGCAAAGGCTTTTAAATCGAGACAGGGAACCTCGGCATTATTGACAGAGGCTGTTTTCACTCAGGAATTAACGGACACAAGGACTCATGGCTAAACAACTCAACCTACTTTCCGGGCAAGTAATTTCTACGCCTCTGCACGCCGAGATGCAGCAATCGTACCTCGAATATGCCATGAGTGTGATCGTCGGGCGAGCTTTGCCTGATGTCCGCGACGGTTTAAAACCAGTTCACCGTCGAATTTTATATGCGATGCACGAACTCGGTCTGACGCCAGACCGACCTTACCGTAAGTGCGCCAGGGTAGTTGGAGATGTTTTGGGAAAATATCACCCCCACGGCGACCAATCGGTTTACGACGCTCTGGTACGCATGGTTCAGGAGTTTTCGAGCCGCTATCCTTTACTGGCGGGTCACGGCAATTTCGGTTCGGTGGACAATGATCCGGCGGCTGCTATGCGCTATACGGAAACGAGGCTAGCACCGATCGCCCACGAAGCTATGCTAACCCAAGTCGGCGATGCAACTGTTGATTTTACTGCTAACTTTGACAGTTCCCAGCAGGAACCGACGGCGCTGCCTGCTCAGTTGCCGTTTCTGTTACTCAACGGCTGTACGGGCATTGCTGTGGGGATGGCAACTAATATCCCGCCGCACAATTTGGGGGAGGTGGTAGACGGTTTAATTGCTTTGATTGAAAACCCGGAACTATCCGACGAGAAGTTGATAGAACTGATTCCAGGTCCTGATTTTCCAACCGGAGGGGAAATCGTCGCTACAGAGGGCATTGTTGACGCCTACACTAAGGGTCGAGGCAGCATTGCGGTCAGGGGTGTGGCCGGGGTGGAAGAAGTGCCAGGTAATCGCAAGGTGCGTACTAAAACGGCGATCGTGGTGACGGAGTTTCCGTTTCAGGTAAATAAGGCGGCTTGGATTGAAAAGGTGGCGGAGTTGGTCAATGCTGGCCGCCTCGACGGTATTTCTGATTTGCGTGACGAGAGCGATCGCGAAGGCATTCGAGTGGTGATTGAACTCAAGCGGGAATTTACCCCTGAAGCGGTTCTGGCTCGTCTTTACCAACAAACTGACCTGCAAACAAATTTTGGCGCGATTTTGCTGGCAATTGTCAACGGTCAACCGCGACAGTTGACGCTGAGACAATTGTTGCAAGAATTTCTCGATTTCCGGGAAGTGACTCTTACCCGCCGCTACAATTACGAGTTGCAAGCTGCAGAACGCCGCTGTCATATTGTCCAAGGCTTAATGTTGGCTTTGACAAATCTCGATACCGCGATCGACATTCTCAGAAATTCTCCTGACGGCTCTACTGCTAAGCAAACTTTCCAAGTTCGCCTCAATTTGAGCGAAAGTCAAGCTGATGCGATTTTGGCGATGCCTATGCGTAGGCTGACTGGTTTGGAAAGGCAAAATTTGCAGTCTGAGTTTGATGAGTTGATGGCTAATATTCAAGAATTGCAGCGGTTGTTGAGCGACAGACGCGAACTTTTGAAGGCTTTAAAGAAGGAATTTCGATCGCTCAAACGCAAGTACGCTGACCCCCGCCGCACTAAATTCGCCAATGGAACTGCACGCGCAGCAAACGCCGAATCACAATTTGCGGGCAAGAAAAATTCTGGGGTGAAGCAGTTGTCGCCGGCAACGATTCAGCCTAACTTATTGCCCGTTCTAGAGGCAGAGGAAACTATTGTTGAATTTTCGCACAAGCAGTACGTGCGACGCTTGCCGCCTGGGGAAAAACCACGCTCGAAAAGTCGCGAAAAATCGGTTTCAGCTTTAGAAAAAAATGAAGATTTTATTGTGACGGCAGATCTGACGAAAACCGATCGCACTTTGGTCGTCTTAACTCCTAACGGCAAAGCTTACCCGCTGAAAGTGGCCGATATTCCTAGTAGTAGCGCCAAAGACCGGGGAACGCCGATCGTTAGTTTGTTGTCGCCGAGTGCTACTAAAGAAAGTGCCGGTCGCGCTTTGTCGGAAATCACAGTTGCACACTTTATTTTGCCGGAAAATTCGGAAGCGGCAGATTTAGTAACTCTGACTCAGCAAGGGAAAATTAAGCGCTTGCCGATGCAGGAATTTGCTGATTTGACTAATCGCGGCGTTACTGTTGTTAAACTCAAGGAGGACGATCGGCTGCGCTGTGCGAGTCTGGGTAAAGTCGGCGAGCAAGTGGCGATCGCAACTTCAGGAGGCCGAGTCCTTCGGTTTGAGATCGATGATGAACAACTGCCGCCAATGGGCCGCGCGGCCCAGGGATCTCAAGTAACCAGGTTGCGGAAGCAGGAAGAGTTGGTGGGTTGCATCACTCTCGACGCGAACGACAGTCTGGTACTATTTTCCGAGTTGGGTTGGGCAAAACGAATGCCTGCAGGTTCTGTCAGACTTACTAACAGGGGCGAAATTGGCACTCAAGCTTTTCGTTTCTCAGAGCCTAAAGATGCTTTAGTTGGCTTGCTGCAGGCTGTTCCGGGTACGGATGTCAAACTTTTTACTAATTCTGGCCGCCTGCTGCGATCGACTATTGATGCTATAGCTTTTTGGGGGAAAGATGCTGCGGGCGATCGAGTTTTTGACCTCAATCCAGGTGAAAAAATTATCAAAGTTATCAGCAGTCAATAGTCATTAGTCATTGGTCATTATTCGCTGTGCCTCGATTGAGACTTGGCCTTGTTGCCTTCGAGCGTCTACGTCCAATTCTATTCCCCATTCAGCCTTGTTCCCAGGCTCTGCCTGGGAATACATACCCGGAGGCTCTGCCTCCAATTCCCCAATCTAAAATCTAAAATCTAAAATCTAAAATTGTTTAATGGCGCAAGTTGTATTAGAAAATATCTACAAAAGTTTTCCGCTCCGCCAAGGAGAACAGGAAAAAGAAGCAAACACCGTCGCAGAAAGTGTCTCGCCTATAGCCGATCGCCCTTCGTCTAACAGCGTTTTGCGGCGCATTAACCTAACGGTCGAAGACGGGGAATTCATGGTGCTGGTGGGGCCTTCTGGCTGCGGAAAAAGCACTTTGCTGCGATCGATCGCCGGTTTGGAAGTTTTGACTGCCGGCAATATTTGGGTTGGCGATCGGCTCCTTAACGATTTGCCTCCTAAAGACCGAGATATCGCTATGGTATTTCAAAATTATGCTCTCTATCCTCACTTAACAGTTTACGATAATCTCGCCTTTGGATTGCGCCGCTCGGAAAGGGAGAAGGAAGAAGGAAGTTCGGCAACGGATTCTGTAACGGATGTAACGGATGTAACTGATAGAAGGAAGAAGGAACAAGGAACAAGGGAAAAGGGAGCAGCTAGAAGGAAGCAGCTAGAAGGGAGCAGAGAGAAGGGAGAAGAGACAGAAAAAGAAAAAGGAAGCAGGGAGAAGGCAGAAAAAATCAGGAATCAGGTAAAAGAGCTTATTAATTATTTAGCTTCTAATACTTTAAACAACGAGCGAATATATGCTTTATGGGAGGATTTTTTGGTAGGAGCGACTCGCAAGTTGCCTCCGGGTTTGCGCTACTTGTCGGAACGGGAAAAGGCTGTAGGAAAAAGAGTGCGGGAGGTAGCTGAATTATTGCAAATAGAATCTCTTTTAAATCGCTTGCCGAAACAACTTTCGGGAGGGCAAAAGCAGCGGGTAGCTTTGGGTAGGGCGATGGCTAGAAATCCTGAAGTTTTTTTGATGGACGAACCGTTATCGAATCTGGATGCGAAATTGAGGGCCCAAACGAGATCGCAAATTGTGCAGTTGCAGCGACAGTTGGGAACTACAACTATTTATGTAACTCACGACCAAACTGAGGCGATGACTATGGGCGATCGGATTGCTATTATGAAGGTCGGCCAGATTCAGCAAGTAGCTCAACCTCTAGAGCTTTACAATAAGCCGGCTAATCTGTTTGTTGCTGAGTTTATTGGTTCTCCGCCGATGAATTTCTTGTTGGTGGAATTTAGTGCCCCCTTGTTGATTTCTCACCCGCAATTTCGCTTTACTTTACCCGATATTTGGGCAAAAAGTCTACAACAATATGACGGGCGAGGGCTAATTTTGGGCATTCGGCCGGAACATCTGAGCATTAACCCTCCGGCTACCAAAAATATTTCGGTACAAGTGGAAATTGTAGAGGCTTTGGGACACGAAACTTATTTGGGAGTTTGTTTGACGGATGCTCCGGCCGTGCGGATGCAAGTGCGGGTTCCTCCGGAGCGATCGATCCGAGTTGGCGAGGAGCTTTGGTTGGCCATCGCCCATGACAAGATTCACTTGTTCGACCCTGATACCGAGTTGGCTATTTTTCCTCGTTAGGCAAAATCATCAAGGTCGATCGACCGTTGTGACCGATATCACTAATCACAAGCTTGCATTTTTTTCAAGGAATGTTATATTTATTTACATAAGCCTTACACAAGTTAACGAAAGGAGTTCGCACTATGCAAGAACAAAAACGCAACGCTTGGAACTGGGGCTTCAGCGAAGGAGCCGAAAATTGGAACGGTCGTTTCGCTATGATTGGCTTTTCTGCCGCTGTCATCATCGAATTGGTTTCCGGTCAAGGTCTGCTTCACTTTTGGGGCGTGATGTAATTTTCTAGTTAAGATTTTTGTGCCAATGCAAAGCTTGGGAGTTCCGTTACGGACTCCCAAAATTTTGACAGCGCGATTTGGGCCACAAATAGCCAATTGCTCCCTGCAGTTAGCAGCACAAAATTTAACAGCTATAGCTCAAACCGGGTCGGGGGGTTCCCCCCCCAAAAGAGTGATAATCACTCTTTCGGGTGATGCTAGCAAATTACTCTAGCGGATATATTCTTTTAAGATGCTGTTCCGGTTGGGATGGCGCAACTTCCGCAGGGCTTTAGCCTCGATTTGGCGAATCCGCTCGCGGGTGACGTTAAAGATTTGACCAATTTCCTCCAAGGTCTTCATCCGTCCGTCATCTAAGCCGTAACGCAGTCGCAGTACATCCCGTTCGCGGGGGCTGAGAGTATCCAAAACGCTTTCCAAATCTTCCCTGAGCAAGTTTTTCGAGACTTGATCTTCTGGCGTTTCCCCGTCAGATTCAATAAAGTCTCCCAGACGCGAGTCTTCCTCTTTGCCGATCGGAGTTTCTAGAGAGATGGGCAACTGTGCGGACTTAGCAATGAACCGCAACTTCTCGATCGTCATCTCCATCTTAGTGGCGATTTCTTCTTCCGTAGGCTTGCGGCCCATTTCCTGAGACAGGAGTTTGGTAGTTTTCTTGATCCGCGAAATGGTTTCGTAAAGGTGAACCGGCAGGCGGATAGTGCGGGATTGGTCGGCAATTGCTCGGGTGATGGCCTGACGTATCCACCAAGTTGCGTAGGTAGAAAACTTGTAGCCTTTTTCATGATCGAATTTTTCAGCGGCCCGGATCAGACCCAAAGAGCCTTCCTGAATCAAATCTTGGAAAGACAAACCGCGATTCATGTATTTTTTGGCGATCGACACCACCAAACGCAGGTTTGATTGCACCATTTTCTCCTTGGCCCGACGGCCGACGTGGAGTCGGTGACGGAATGCAGGAAGTGCCATATCTACAGCATTAGCCCATTCGCTGTCTTTGGGTTCGCGGTTATACTCTTCGAGCAGTTGTTCTCGAACTCGCTCTAATTCCAGCAAATCTGCAATCTTGCGCGCTAGTTCAATCTCTTCGTCAGCTCGCAGCAATCGAATCCGACCGATTTCTTGCAGGTAAAGACGAATAGAGTCTTCAGTATAATGCTTTTTCTTTGCCTGTGCCCGACGGCGGGCTTTGGCGCCTTTGCCAGATTTAGGGTCTTCCTCAGATTGAGAGTCTAAGAATTCTTCTCGATCGTCTTCTTCGTCGATAAAGAGTTCCAACTCGCTCTCAGGTAGAACGCTTTCGGCGCCCCGAAGCAACTCGAGTGTTTCCATTTCCGGTGTAATTGTGGTTGCGAGTACGGTGTTAGCCTGGATCATGCCGTCTTCCTCATGCTCCTGAATTAAAGAATAAATAACAGTGGAATAGTGTCTGTTTGTAGTTTAGACAAGTTAGCCAGTATTGACATTCCCGCAGGAAAAAATAGTGGGATTTTCGGTCGGCTACCTGAATCTGTTACCGAAACTGCACCTGTTTTATGAGTCACAGTTCGAGTTCTGGTCTGAAGCAGCCAGGGCATTCAATCGATCGCAGATTTTAACATCGCGACCTTGAATTGAGCTTGAGGCTTTTTCTTTCGGAGCGAGTTATCACATCATCTGCGATACCTGGCGTCCAGAAGCAAACCATGAAGTGCGATCGATCGCACTTCCAAAAATACTGGCTTTTTTACTCGGTACTTCGAGCTTTTACCCGTACAAGTTTTCGGCACGGAACCCTCTAACTTTTGTATTCGAGGTGTCGAACTTTTGATGCGCCTTGCTTTCACTCTGGTTGTCAGACATGACAGTTGCACGGCAAATTTTCGCCACCTTGGATGCTGGTCTGCTGCCTCAAATGCAACAGCAGAGGGTTGAAGCACCAAACGGGGAGAATCGGATCTTGCCAAGACCTTTCCGATTGTAGCCTTTCTCACAAAAAATGGAAGTTGTTTTCCATTGTTGGTCAAGAACTAGGAAAACTCTGTCAGCTTAGCTTGACAATACTAACTCATGTCCGGCTCTGCTAAATCCTGAGAACGGCCCGCAAAAACTTTGGCACGATCGAACGGCGCTGTTTTCTGCGTATATCTGGGTGAACGGCTGCGGCGTAGTTGGCCAGACAGTTAGCAGACAATTTTTGAGTTGCCCAAATTGGAACCAATACCATCCGTGTAGATACACCCATCATTACCCTGTTTCCCTGAATTGAATCATACGCAATCTGCGATTGAATAAAGCTCGTAGCTTTAGTTTTAAGCCGGCAACTCTGGATTAGAGACCGACTCTGACCCCAAATGAAGCGTTGCGGGTTGAGTAGTGCAACAGGGGCTTTAATTGTTAAGTTAGCTCAAATCTCAGAAATTGGGTTTAATTTTCACGTTAAATCACATTAAGTTCTTAACGTCACATTCTTATTTAAGCAGTTCGACACGAGTTTGTCGCGTCCGTGGCAAAAACCACCCGGATAAATTCTACTGAGAGTTAAGCCGCCGCGCAACTCTGGGCTGCGGACTTCTCTAAAATTTTTGGCTTTCGGTTCGCACTTACGCGATCGCACGTTCTCACAAACCATACAATTAGACATCTCCCGGAAGTATAACTTCACGATTCCTTTAAATATATCGTGACAGCGTAAAGATTCCATAAAGCCCTTTAATTAATTTTAGGTAGCATTCCCGAATTGTCTTGATAATTTCAAGCAGACGCAAAAAAATCCCCAGCGGACGTTGCTGCAACTACCTGCAGATAATAACTCCGCCCGGGAAGAAAAATTTACCCAGTTAGCGATGTGCTTGCTATGGTTATAGAAGGCCTAAACAGCAGGATGCGCTTAAAGATGTGGAGGGGTAGGACGCTGGTGCGATGCTCAAAATTTTGTTATTATTTACAGCGTGTCATCAGAAAGCGCTGATCTAGGTTTGATCTCTAAATCATTCCTGGCTCCTAGCTCAGCAATGACGAGAGCGAAAATTGTCTATAAAGTTGATTATACTTGCTTACTATTGATGGTTTCTAATAAACCTTGATAAAAGACTTTGAAGCTTTTAGAGCGATTCAATTCAGGATTCATATATTGAGAAATTTCGCTAGAGGCTTTATATTTTTCTAGTCCTCCCGGATGATATCCAGCTTTTTTCAGGACTCTTTCCAAAGCCTCCCATGTACCCCCTTTAATAGCATCGGGGTCGCGATACGGTTGTTGAGTAGCTAAATTGGGAGAGACTTTAGGGTAAGCTTGGCGAATTGCTTCAACATCGCCGAAAAACCACGCTTCTAATTCTTCAACTACAATTCGATTTAAGACTTGGAATGATTTATCTTTTTGACAGGAAGATTTAGTGATTAATCCCGATGATATTGCCATTATTTCTAGTTGTTGTTTTAATTTGAGACAATCTTCTCGATCTTCATCTATTAAAATAACAATTTTCCAATCAGGCGGAAGCCATGCTTGATAACCTTTCAAACGATTAGGCAAGTTAGCAAGTAAATCTGGTTTTCCTCGAAAAGCATGAATCTTAGAGCTAACAGTCGATGGCACTATTTTCGGCAAAAGCTGGGTCAAAGCTGATTCTAGGGATGCTTCTTCTACTAAAAGCTCAAGATGCAAAATCCTCACCTTCTATTTATTTTAAGTGTAAAATCATTGCGGTGTAAGCTGTTGCACATTTAAACTGTGATACAATCATTACCCTTATTTTTGATTTTGCGACCCCATTTAATTATTAATT
>NZ_JAUBOX010000051.1:0-54775 GCF_036700445.1 Microcoleus sp. T3_B1 | reverse complement strand
CCCCACTGCTGCCTCCCGTAGGAGTCTGGGCCGTGTCTCAGTCCCAGTGTGGCTGATCGTCCTCTCAGACCAGCTACCGATCGTCGCCTTGGTGGGCCTTTACCCCCCCAACTAGCTAATCGGACGCGAGCTCATCTTCAGGCTATAAATATTTTCCCTTTCGGTACATCGGGGCTTAGCAGTCGTTTCCAACTGTTGTCTCCGTCCTGAAGGCAGATTCTCACGCGTTACTCACCCGTCCGCCACTAAGTATTTCTACTCCGTTCGACTTGCATGTGTTAAGCAGACCGCCAGCGTTCATCCTGAGCCAGGATCAAACTCTCCGTGTTGGATTGTTTTTTTTGGCTTTAATCAAGTTCTTTCTACTCAGCCCTCAAGGCTGGTTTTTTTCCCTTGACTTTTTTCTCGTTGTTTGCGATATTGAGTATCAGCTCTCGCTTTTACTCTCTATCTTGATTCTTTTGACGAGGTTAATAGTGCTTTAAGCTTTCAAACTATTCTTTTTTCTAGGTTCAGTTTTTTGCCTTTCTTTTGACCTTTAGTTCGTGGTTCAGTGAACCGCTTCCCTTCTGGCGCTTTATTAATGTATCAACTCTCCCCAGAGTTGTCAAGCGTTTTGTGAAAATATTTTTGACTTTTTTTTGAACCTATACACACCAAGGGTTTCGGCATTTATGACCTGCTCCGGTATCCCCTGGCTGACTCCTCTTTTAACTATGGGGTCTTTTTTTGGGGCAAGATTGGACTTTGGGGCAGACTATTTCCCGCGCATGGGTAGAAGGGCTCAGTGGTTCAACATGATGGGGCTTACTTGGAGTAGAGGTTAGGCAAAGTTAGAGTGTAAGGGGTGAGGCTGGATCACAGGGTGAGGATGACAGAAGCAGGCTGGTGCATGAGTCATATATATATATGTAAGTGGTGTCTGCATTTCTGGGACTTTACTGAGGGAGGTTTGGGTCTCAGATTGAGCCGATCGCCCTTAACAATTCCTCTGATTCAAAATCCAGAAGCTGACACGACACGGTACTCTAACCCCGATCGAACTCCCAGGAATCGATCGCCCCCAAATACACTCTCCAGAATTACACCCCCAAACTCCTTCAGTTACGCCAGTTATCAGCCCTTGATGAGCGAGCGCGAGTTGGTCTCCTCAACATCTACATCTAAAAAGTGCAAGTGACTCTCTTCCTCAGTATTGACAGCAATCACCAAACCTCTATTCCCCCAAGGAGCGATCGCCCGGGGTGAGGCGGGGCTGCTAAAATTCCCTACTTGAATCCCTTGACTGTTTAACACTTCTATCTGCCCCTCAACATCTGCCAACACCCATCCCCAATTAGCCACACAAGCAGACACGGGCAAACTTTCCAGGGGAATTCGCGCTACCTTGAGCGGCCACAATTTCATCAACAGCACAGCCGCTTTACCACCTTGGGGAATTCCCAGCAAAGTATAAGGCTCAGGTGTCAACAGCATCTGTCCCACGCTGGCAGACAACCGCACAGAACCCACCGGCGTGCCGCGGCGAGTGTAAACTCTAAAAATAGTTTGAGGATTTTTTGGTTCGTTGTCAGGCCAAACTGCTAAGACGTGTCGCCGATCCAAAAACATTAATTCTGGTAAATAGTGTTCTGGTAACGGCACAGTAGCGATCGGCTTCAGCGCTTTTTTCCGATCGCCCGCCGTGCTGTTTGCCGCTAAAGAATAAAAACGCAGTTCGCCGGGAACCGCTACTGTCAACCAGTTGCCGTGAGAGTCAATAGCAGCTTTTAAAGCATCTGGGCCTTGCCTCAAACCCATATCCAGCAAACACTGAGGCTCCCAAGAGTGTTCATTGAGCCAGTAAAGTTTTTGCGGAGTGAGAACGCAGCAGCCGTTGGAAACAGGTAAAATGCCGCGCACGATTTCCGGCATTAATGAAATAGAAGTAGACATTTCTCCTGTAACTAGCTGTTTTTCCGGCTGAGACCAAATCTTCACCTCTGTACCTACAGCAGCATAGAGATACGTTTCAGTGGCAATTAAAGCGGTCAACGGTGCAGGAAGTATCAGTGGCTTTGCCTGCGAAAGCGAATAGCGCACAGTCCGAAGTAAATTAATAGCCGACTGTGAAGCTTTTTCCTCTTCAACTTCTAGCAAAGACTCAGTTTCCGACTTCAGACCTTTATCACCACTGGTTGTGGGATTTTCCCAGGGAATAATGCAGTCGCCCAATTGTCTGACAGCAGGGTCGTACATGATCAGCCGCAGAGCTTGAGCCATTTGGGAAGCACTGGCAAAACGGCGGGCTGGCAGCTTTTCTAAAGATTTTTTGACTATTGCTTGCAAAGGTTCGGGGATGGCGTCGGGAAATTGCAAGCGTTGATTCAGGTGCGCCCACCTCAAATCTCCGGGGGTTCCCCCGAAAGGGCGGTAGCCCATTAGCAATTCAAACAGCAGAATTCCTACTGCATATATATCTGACATCGGCGAAAAGAGACCGTAAAACCGCTCAGGGGCCATGTAAGCGGGGGAACCTACGGTAGCGTCGGGAGAAATTTCTTGGTGGAGGCGAGTGGTACCTATTTCTGGCAGCCGACGCGCGATGCCAAAGTCAGACAGCCGGGGCGACCAACCTTTTGCTCCTAAAGTTAGGAGGATATTTTCGGGTTTGATGTCGCAGTGAACTACGCCTCGGCGGTGGGCGTAGTCTAAGCCGGCTAAAACTTCCATGACGAGCTGCAAACCTTCGAGCAGACGCAAGGGGCGCTCTTGTTTGAGCAGGTTGCGGAGGGTTCCTCCCTCGCAGTAGTCCATAACCAAGTACCGGCCTGTAGCTGTGTGTTCTAGAGCTCGGCAGGTAACAATGTTCGGGTGCTGCAAGGTGATCAGAAACCACAGTTCTCGCAAGAATTCGCTAGTTGGGGCTTTTTGATGACTAAGTTCTTTGAGAGCAACCAGTTGGCTGGTGAGGCGGGAGTCCTGGGCGGGAGCTTCTCGAACGCTGGCACAAAAGACTCGACCAAATTGTCCTTGTCCGACTAGCCCTAAAATGCGGTACTTAGAATGTTGCATCGGTCTAATTATAGAAAAAGCTTGAGCTAGTATTAAAATATGTAAATAATTCTGACAAAAATTCAACTTTTTGAATCGCTCGCCAGGTACAGCCTATGTTATCTCAGGTTCATTCTCAGCCTCCTTGAGAGCGATCGCACAGTCGCACCTACTAAAATCCTTGAGCTTCGGAATCACTATCAATCTTGCCGGATGCCGGTACCCGATCGGGAACTACCTGTGGCTGCTATTTTAGTCGATCGCGACTATTACAGTTTTTTCAATGCCATGCAGAAAGTCTCTAAGGTTTTAGCTTTTAAAGGCTAAGCTGGGGAATCGGGGCCAGGGAACAGCGATATGACCAAAACAGAAGTGCGGTTATGCCATAGGGGTTAGAGAGCCAGAAGCCGATGCTGTCGTCAAGGCATCTTAACCTTTTTGAGTGTTAGCCAAATTTTTTTGCGCTTTGAATAAGTTGATCGTAACTTGCTAAATACTGAACTTGACAGGAGCAAACATCAATATGGTTAAAATTATTAAACTAGATCCAATTGCGGAGGAAATAGCAGTCGAAACCCGATCGAATATCCTATCTGCCTTACTTTCCAAAGACTTAGACGTTCTCAAGGAATGCGGGGGGCGGGGAATGTGCGCTACCTGCCATGTTTACATTAAAGAAGGCATGGAAGGCTTGTCGGACATGAACCGCCGCGAGAAAAGGACGTTGGAAGTCATTACAACGGCTAAAGCCAATTCGCGACTTGCTTGTCAGGCTCAAATTATGGGCGAGGGTGTGGTTGTAGAGTTGCCTGCGGGGATGTACATTAATGCTATTGAAAATGTCGAAGCTCTGATCGGCCGCCGGGCCCAGCAAGATTTATTACACCCAATTACGGGTCAAGTAGTTGTAGAATCAGGAAAGTTAATTACTCGTTCTATCGTTACACAGCTTAATGAAACCCGCTTTCAAGTAGGACAGTATTTAGTTCGGACTAAACAAGCTTAAAACTGATATGTTTGTATTTTAGTAGTAGAGAAAAATCTATGTTGAGCCAACTTGCGCGTTTGAGCATGGAAGCAGACGGACGCTACGCCAGTGCAGAAGAACTCCAATTTTTGAAAGACTACTTTCAGTCTTTGAATCACCGGATGAGTGCTTATAAAAAAATTCAAGCATCTGAAACAGAAATTATGCGGCAAGTGGAAGCACAAATGCTGTCTCTAGACCCTAGTTTATTTCGGCGGGGGGGTAACGATATGACTGAAAAGTGCCGTGGAGATATTGTGCGGGTGTTGAGGCATTCGGCGGCCGCACTGTTGATTAATGATACGGAACGATTGCGCGATCGGCTACTACTTTGGTTGCAAACTATTTTAGGCGCTGTTCAAGTTAGAAATAGTGCGACCGTGACTTACGATGTGATGAAAAAGGTTCTCAAACAATATCTCACAGTGGAAGAAAGGAACCTATTTTTTCCAATTCTGGACATCAACCGCACTTTACTAGGCAAATAATCAAGGGGGTTGACAAGTTAACGCCGATAAACTGTGCCGTTAGGAAGAGTGGCTCCAATCAACTTCGCTCCCGTCAAATCCGCCTCAGTGAGAATGGCTCCCCGGAGGTTGGCTCCTGTCAAGTCAGCTTTCTGCAAGTTGGCTTTACTCAGGTTAGCTTTGGTCAAGTTAATTTCATGCAGGCAAGAATTAGAAAGGTCGGCATTGATCAGGTAGGCTAGACTCAAGTTGGCTTTGCTGAGGTTTGCTCCGCTCAAGTTAGCTTCCATCAGATAAGCACCGCTCAAGTTAGCTTCGTTCAACAATGCTTCTGCCATATTAATTCCAGTTAAAAGTTTGCGGCTCAAGTCTACACCGCCCAGATCTGCCCCGCTGAGGTTAATACCGCTTAAGTGGCTGCCATTCAAAGTAATGTTTCTCAGGTAGGTTTTGCTGAGGTCTGCTTTGCACAAATTGGCTCTATCTAAGCAAGCTTCGCTAAGGTCTGATCCGCTCAAGCACGCGCCGTTTAAATAGGCTTGAGTGAGGTTAGCTCGCCTGAGATTAGCTTTCAACAGGTTGGCTTTGCTGAGGTTAGCACGGGTTAAGTTGGCTCCGGCTAGGTTGGCTTTGGATAATTCGGCTCCGGTGAGCTGTGCTTCGGTCAAGTCTGCCTCTTTGAGACTCGCTAGACTTAAGTAAGCATCTTTGAAGTTTGCTCCGTTGAGATTGGCTTTAATCAGATAGGCTTTACTGAGATTTGCCTCAGTGAGAATGGCTTTGGTGAGGTTAGCGGCGCTCATATCTGCACCTATGAGATTAGCATTGGGAAGAATTGCTCCGGTCAGGTTTGCCCAATTCAGATGAGATCCGGCTAGGTTGGCGCCGGTGAGATTGGCATCGCTCAGATTGGCTCCACTCAGACTGGCTGCCATGAGGTTGGCGCCGGTGAGATTGGCTCCACTGAGGTCAGCTTTGCTGAGATTGGCTCGGCTCAGATGGGCTTTGGTGAGGTCGGCCCCGCTGAGGTTAGCACCGATTAAGTAGGGTCGTTGCTGGTGTTGGTTGAGGTTTGCCAAAATTAGAGTTGGGGCATCGCTGGAACGGTATAAATCGATCGGACTCAACACAATGCCGCGCAGATTGGCCAGTCTAAAATCTCTTTCGCCGGCTGCATATCGAGTTAGAAGTTCATTGGCGTCCATTAAGTTCTAGCAAAATGTTTGAGGTTTTGATGGCTTTTAAATTTTATGAGTTTCTAGAGTAAGTTATGAAGTTTCTAGCTGCTAGTTCTCATCAGGTTTTATTTGAATTGCTAAAACCTTATTTTTTAACTCACGAGCTTTTTTATAATTTAACTCACAGTTTTGATGATACGGTCGATAATATGGCTGCCCAAAAATCGATTTGACAGCTATTAGCAACAAACTAATAGCTGTCAAATAAGTCAGTTTTTTTGAAAAAGTTGAGTGAGAATAGCTTCATGGTCTTTTCCTTCTTCGACCATAGACTCGCCCGGTTGGAGGCGCTCGCGCAGCCCTAAAATAAAGCGGTTGCAGTCCGATCCCAATGATTCGCAGGATGTTTGCAGACAGTGAAGTTCTCGACCCGTAAGCTGACTAAAGAACGCACTTAAAATACCTGCTTCTAAAAAACAGGCCGGTCGCTTAGACTTGGGAGCTGTTTTAGCAAAAAGAGAGTTAGCAATTTTTACTATTAAAAATCCCTGTTCGGAATAGCTGGGGTCAAATTCAAATGTTCCCCATCCATGAGTTTTCCAACACTGCTGTAAGGACTGAAGAAATTCTACCATTTCCATTTCAGAAACTGGCTGACCGTAGTATTCGCTAACTTCTTCGCAAAAACGCACGTAGAAGTTTTTACCCCACCAGCGACCGCAGTTGAAAAGCACGAGGCGGGAGGCTTGACCTGTTTCTTGTTCTAAGCCGATATAAATGGCTTGAATCAGTGTTTCTGGGAGTGCTAAAAGCCGATCGCCCCGGCGGTTTTCGAGGAGGCCGAGTTCGAGGTCGCCTCGGACGTAGGCATCGCTGGCAAAGTAGTTTCCAGGGAGTCGGGGCTGTTTGAGTAAGTCGGCAATATTAATCATCGGAAATTAGGAATTGGGAATCGGGAATTGGAAATTGGGAAGAAAGCTGATTATTTATTACCTTGGTCAATAATTGACTGCGCTTGGTCGAAAAATGGTTGCAATATAGCCCGGGCTTGCTCGGAAAGCAATTCTTTTAAGCGAGTTTGCAGCAGATTGCAAACAGTTGCTTCGATCTTTTGAGTTTGGTGGGCTTCGACTATGCCGGAAAGCCAGTCTACAAGGCGCTGTTCGAGAAAATTTTGATCGTTTAGCAGCATAGCCATAGCGCAGTACCGCAAGACTAACACCCAATGTTTGAGCGATCTTTCTAAGGTTTCTTGTTTTTCGTCGGGGAATGTTTCTTGTAGTTTGTTGGCTACTGGTTGGAAGATGCTTGCTTCCTTCTCTCGCAAAAATTCGTAAATTTTTAAGCGCTGGACAAGGGTTACAGCTTGACGCTTAAAAGCCATGAGTTCTTCGCCTTTTAAAAAGCGGTTTTCTGCCTGATCCAGCAGCGCCTCAATCTCAGGGTGCATGATTTTAATTAAGTGGTAATCGGTAATTGATAAAAGGAAGGAAGTTCGGCAACGAGCTATGTACGGGATTTAACGGGTTTAACTAATGGATTTTGAGGGAGGAGGAAAGATGGGTGAGGGAAGATGGATGAGGGATTGCCCTATTTTTTATTTTCCATTTGGAACACAGATTAAAACAGGTCAAATAGGTCATCAATGGTGACTTCTGCTTGTTCAGAAATAGAAATTACTGGCAAGGGTGGCGGTAGGGGTAGGGCACCTACTTCCGGAATTCCTTCCCAAGAAATAGCTTGAAAAAAGTCTGCTACGGGCTGGGTTAAACTCAGAAGTTGACCGGGGGTCGAGCCATTTGGGGTTTCTAAAGATTTTCCCAGCCAATTATAGTGACCAAAGAATTCTTGGACAGATTGGTCCAACCATGAAGTTTGACTTTTCATCTTTCTTCCTGCCTGGAGAAATCCACCATCGCACTTTCATGGCGAAATTGGTGGGAGGAAAGGCAGGGCAGGGGATGTGCCTTTCCAGGTTGTTTACCGCAATATTTCACCGTGTTGCAATCGATTTTGAATATCGCGGGCGTTGGCACCTTCGTTGAGCCAGAATGCTGCTGCATCAATTTTATCTGGGTTGCCAAGCAGGAACTTGCAATAGGTTTCTCCCATTGAGTAACATTGGAGTTCTATGCAGCTCAGAGGCTTTTTGACTAAAGAGCCGAAGAAACCGGCGAACAAACCGGCGTATAGGTGGCAAACCGGTTTGCCTACGTCTCCCAATGTGCGAGCAACTGCTGAGTCAAAGAGGTTGATGAAGATGCAGCCGTGTTTGCGATCGCTCATGTCTACTTCCCAGCGACCCCAACCTTGAGCCGTGAAAGGCCACCACCAAGTTTCTAGCAGAAACATGAGATTTGACTGGCGAATGTTCTGGCTGTATTCGGCACTAAACCATTTTTGAAAAAATTCGGAATCTTGGAGTCCCCACTGGCAACCAATAGTATACATGATGACAGAGGACGCGGGGCCGACTTCTTCTTCGAGCCCCTCCACCAAACCGATAATGAAGTCTTCGCTGGTAAAAATGTTGCGTGACTCATTCCAGTCGTCAATTGTACCCATCTGGCGATCGAAGGCAAAAAAATCCTGAAACCTATAGTGGCTATGAGTTTTAGGATGCTTTTGCTTCAGTAATGATTCGCTGTGAGGGGAGATTTCTTTTTTGGCGGTAGAGACCATTGGCGGGTTATTCCTTTTTGGTGTAGTTTGGTGAAAATTAGAGTCAAATAGACTGGGCTATGTATCCAATTTAACTTTATTTTTCTCAAGGCAGGCACCGGGTATAATTTTTTACTGCAATATAAAAATTAAAAATTCTAGGATGCTAAATTTGGGGGCTTGTTGGGAGTTCTGCCTTCGGACAACTGTGTGAGTGCTGGCGAAAGTGGGTATAACCTTAAACGAGTATGTGTTATCGTTTTGTGCAAGCTGTCCACTATATATATAGGGCATATGGGGATGAAAAATCACGCTTGTATTGCAATAGGCATCAATCAATATCAGTTACTCCAGCCTTTGAGTTATGCCCAAGAGGATGCAGAGGCGCTGTACGGTTTTTTGACTGAGGAGGCGGGTTTTGCGCCGGATGGATGTCTACTGATGACCGATAGCTCGCCGTCGCTGTGGGGTCAATCTACATATCCAAATCGGGAAAATATTCTGAGATTGACCCAAAGCCTCTGCGCGCAACATGTGCAACAAGGAGATTTACTCTGGTGTTTTTTTAGCGGCTACGGTGTCAGCTATGAAGGTAAGGATTATTTGATGCCGATTGACGGCAATCCGGCTGACATTCAGGGTACGGGGATTCCGGTAGAGTTGCTGTTGAATACTCTGAAAAACGCTCCTACGGAAACGGTATTGGTGCTGGTTGATATGAACCGCAGCCAGATTGTGAAAGCGGGGGAAAAGATCGGCTCTCAAACGGTTGAGCTGGCGCGGGAACGGGAAATCCCGACGGTGCTTTCTTGCCGCCCGAATCAAGTTTCGCGGGAAACTTCGGCTTTGCGTCAGGGGTTTTTTACGACGGCGCTTTTGGAGGGGCTACGATCGGGACAGTGCATGACCATTAAGGGTTTAGACCGTTTTTTGAGCGATCGAGTGCCGGAGCTGTGTGACCACCATTTGCGTCCGAAACAAGAACCTTTGATGGTGGTGCATCCTCCGGGAAAGGCTAATTTGGTGATTTTGCCGGATGCTTCAGGGGTACCAACTGCTGCGTTGGCCGGACGCAACGGCAATATGACGGTTGGTACGGCTGATGGGTTCGATCACCCGCAAATGGCTACGGCTACGGCTCGAATGGATTTGCCTCCGGCAGTTCGCAATGCTGAGGATTCGCCGGTTGAGATGCCGCCTGTGTCGCAGCCGAATGCTGTGGCCCCTGCCGATCGGGGGGGCGATCGACCGAACTTGCAAAAGCCGCAGGATGAGCATAACGGGGGGTCGGATAAGTCATTTTTGCAGCAGCTAGTGTTGTGGAGTTCAGCTACGGCTTTGGTACTGCTGTTGGGTGTTTTTGTGACGAACAAATCAATTTTTATTGGTCAGCAGGAAAGAGATCCTCGATCGCCGGCTGAAAATGCCCAAAACCCTGGAGCTCAACAATCTATTGGTACTGGGGGGTCGCAAAACCAACCGCGGGCGGTGCAAGCAGGGAGTGGAACCAAGCAGCCACCATCGAGCCAGCAGGTGTGGGCTGAGGCAAAAACTTTCCTTAAGGATGGTTCGGCTTCTAGTTTTAATAAAGCGGTGGTTAAGGCTCGAACGATTCCGCCTAGCGATCCGCTCTTCCCGCAGGCTCAGCAGGATATTGAGCGCTGGAGTTTAACGATTTTGGATATAGCTAACGGGCGGGCTGCTCGGGGCGATTTCCAGGGGGCGATCGGCGCGGCTAAATTGATGCCGGATGTCAATAAGCCTGTGTACAATCAGTCGAAACAGGCGATCGCTCAGTGGGAGGAGCTATCCAAAGACCAGGATGTAAATGCTGCTTTGCTATCGGCTGCTAAGGGTCAAATTAAGCGGGGGGTTGCCTCTTCTTACAGTAAAGGCATCCAGCAAGCTAATAAAATTGAACCCGGTCAGCCGAAGTATGAAGAAGCTCAACAGTTAATTGGAGAGTGGAGCGAAAGTATTCTCAAAATTGCTAAGTTGCGCGGCTCTCAAGGAAAGCTGAAAGAGGCAGTTGAAGCTGCTTCGCTGGTGCCGTCGGGTACTAAGAGTTATCAGCCGGCTCAGAAGGATATCGCCAATTGGAAAACGAAGCTCCAACGCCAGCAGAAAAAAGGTTGATTTAGTTGATAATTTCTCGGTTTGCCACCGGGAAATTATCTTAGCGACTGACCGAAGTAGGTCGTTCGCTCGCTCGATACCTCTTGATAGTGCAAAAAAGAGACCGACATATCGATAATTTAAAACCAATAATTTTCTGCACCATTTCCCCTCCCCAGCTTCGGCGGGAGGGGATTTTCTATGCCCCCTGGCAGGTTCGTTTTTGTAGAGTGAAAGATATCGTATGGGCTGGTTAATTGGGGTTGCATAATACTGGGATGATTTTGATGTTTTTTGTGGATGGGCCCATGAGCCTGAAGGCGTGTATTTTCACAGCAGGCGGGACGCCTAACCCTACTCCCCACAATAATCCTCAAATTGTGCAACGCGGGTTAATTAATATCTTTAATTCACATCCAGAGTTCTCTAACTCGGCGCTTTCACCGTCAAAAACGAGGTGTTTTAACAATAAAACTGGCGGTATATATATGTTTAAATGCTGAAGAACTGTGCAATTATTTAATTTTAATAGTCAAGAAAAAGTTAATTTTTGTAGTTTATTGGGTAATAATACTATGCGCTTAATTTATAGTTAATTTTAACTTTATTGGTCAGCAAATTGGGCTATATCGAATTGCTATCTAAGGGAAATGGCTAAGGCAAAATCGCCTTAAAAGATCGGGTATGCAGAGTTAATTTTTTTTATCGCTCTTTGTGGGCTATTAGGAGCGATCGACGGATGGAACACTGTTTAAACTTGTGCTGTTTTTAAATTATTAGCAGTGACCGATCTGTTATGAATTATACAAAATGAGCCGTTACTGGCAATTCTCGCCGACGAGCGATCGCCCTCAATGAATTCAGGAAACAGATTCACCGCCACACAGCACAAAATATCTGGATTCGCAAGCTGCGAGTCTTCGTTGGCCCGGAGCTCACAACGCTGCCTTAATTAACACAAATAAGGGCTTTGCAAGAAAATCCCAAAAATATTTCCTTGAGAAACAAGAATAAAAACTTGCTCGCTTATTGTAGCCCCGGTAACAACACGTATGCCTAAAGTTATAGTCCACAGCCAAGTCTACAGGACGAGCTAAATCAATAGGGTGATGTGGCAGTGTCCGGGTGTTAAGAGGGGCGATCGAATAGGAATGTTCCCGGAGCGATCGCTTCCCAATCGGGGGGTGTAAAACCTAGGAAGGCAAGGAGTTGGAGACAATGCTGAACTTTTTGAGTTCAGGAAAGTAGCGTTAGCACTAAACTCTGCCGTATGGTGGAAATCGAGCCAACTTTGTAACAGTTCTTAACTATAAAGAATTCTGCCAAAACTGCTAGCATAGTGACACTTTTGCTAGCAAAAACAGATAAAGTAAATAAAGTTGGCTAGCTCTAGACGCCCCGATCCCCATCCTGGGGATGTTGAATCAATTTGATTCATACCAAGTGGTTTTAGAGTTACAATCGGAAGCAAAGCATCGCTATTTAACTGAGTTCTTTACTTACTTTTACTTTCAGCTATGAACGTGGATTTTATCAAAGCCCAAGTCAGGTTGCTACAGGGTGCAAGTTCATCGGAGCGAGAAACCCTTATGAAAAACATCGGCGTCTGTGCTGGCGTGATCCGACCCGGAGAGTACGTGACTCCGCAACGGAAGCACGCTATCACTCTGTGGCTGCAAACAAATGCGGTTCGCCTCCGGCTTCCCCAACTTCCTCTGGACTTATCCGGCCAAAAGCCTTAACAGGGAAGTAATCAAGAGGTAGCGACAGAATCAAAGAAATTAGTCAATCTTACCTAAAAGTTCGTTTTTATTGAGCTGTACAGGATCAATGAAACACGATTAAGATTGAAAAAATGTTTGTAGGGAAAGTTGGGCTCGAAAACACGCCTGTGGACAAGAAGCGGCCGACCGCCTTGGTTGAAGCAGGAAGTGAACGTCAAACCTGCTCTAAAAGTAGATTTGAGTAAGTTTCACAGAAGGGATTATTCTGCACAACTATAACCTGGGTTATTTGCTTTTAGATTTGAGATTCACGATTTAGCTGGTATTGGATAAATAGGCTATTTGTGGATCGCCTGAAAAATTATCCTATTCAATAGGTATAACTAATTACAGGGGCAGTCATTGAACTGCCCTTACTTTTGAACCCCGATCCGAAACTGCTGCAAGTTACAATGAACGCATCTACTTGCAGATAGAGTTTAGGTGAAGGGGAGCATCTCATATTTGTAAAAATACTTCTTCTGGCTCCTTCCTTCTTCTGGCTCCTTCCTTCTTCATCTTTCCTTCTTCATCTTTCCTTCTGCCTCCTGCCTTCTGCCTCCTGCCTCAAAACTCCTATTTCTAGCGGAGGGCTGCAAAGGTGAGATGCTCCCAGGTGAAGTCTCATGTAAGCTGCTGCGGCTCTATATTATCTGGTATGTTCTAGAGAAGGGGAGAGGGGGAGAGGATTTGACGAGCTTTAATAGGGAATTAATATCATCAAACAGAACGAGTTATAGCAATCTTTGCAGGAGTCGTACAAAGATGTAGGGATAGTGCCTTTCTTTGCCTACCCCGACCTCATGGGGGCAACCACAGGGGGTTTGCCCCTACAAGAATTACACAAAGGATTTAGCATGGCTATATTACAATTCACTTGCTTTCTAATATATTTTTCCACAAAAATACTGTGAGCAAAAAACAAAAATTTCCTTATTTAGTTGGTTCCCGATGGACTTCACACCAAAAAACTTGGGGGTGGCGACACTTTCAAGTCGTCAACCGAAAAAACGAAGGTAAATGGGTATTTGCAGAAATGGTGGCGGCTTGCGATCCAAATGTCCGTTTTTGGCTGAACGCCGCACAGCTCAAAGACCGATCGCTCTGGCAAGCTGGATGGCAGTCTACGCAAGAATTAGAGGAATTAGAAACAGCAGACTAAAAGACAGGGCTGTGGGGTAGAGTGAGCGGAACTTCCGTCGCCTGCTGCTATCGTTGCGATCCAAACCAATACGGAGTGATATCAATTCCGGTTGCACTCATACATGATTGTTGACTGTTGACTGTTGAAGGAGGGGTGGAAAAACTCAATGGTTGAGTATTAACTGTTAACTCGATTTTATTATTTTGATGCAACCGGAAGCGATATGAGACTTTTTCGGTGTTGAAAAATCTTTTACATAACTACAAGTTCTGGAAACCCTTATGTAGCAGCGTTTTTGCTTAAGTAAGTCGGTGGGAAAAATCATCCGTATGTAACAAAACATTAAGTACGGCGATCCGAACTCAATTTAATGCATTTTGTAGGGTAGTGTCCTTTTTTTCCTCTGAGGCGTGTCCTAAATTAACCCAAATGACAGAAGCTGCTAGATAAATTGCACCTAAAAAGTTTGCAGCGCGTTTGTCGTAGCGGGTTGCGATCGCTCGGTAGTGCTTGAGATTGACTAAGGTCGATCGTTCCATATTTCCAGCGGCACAGGGCGCAACCTTCCCGCTACTTCAACACTCGGCCAATTCGGATCAAAAGTCAAATTTTCCAACGTTCCATCGCTGTGAATTAAAAACGTATCCTCAATTTTTGCTCCCGACAAACTAGGATTCCAAGCCACAGCCATATTTTCTGCCAAAATATCTGAAGTAGCCGGATTCGCCACAATTTCCCGCGCCAAATATCCCGTAGTTCCGCCTTGATGGTGTTCCGCAATTGCTTGAGGATATCCGTGCTCTTCGTAAGTAGTTTTAAGCGTATCATAAACCGCATTCAGCGTTACTCCCGGTCGGCAAAAATTTAGCGCCGCTGCTTCAATTTCTCTGACTTTTCGGTGCAACTCTGAATGCTTTTCCCCAAGAAAATCGAAACAGACAAATCTAGTTAAATTTGCATACAAACCCCATCCCCTCGCGCAAAATACTAACATTGCTTGTCGTCCAATTTGTTCGGCGGTTGCTGTGGCGTGGCGGTACAGCGGCAAACGCCTTTCTCCAGCAACTAAGGTAAGTGCTGGATGCAAACCTCTCGCCCACAAAGCCTCTGCACCGGCTCCGGCTAGCTGATATTCTGTCCATGTGGGTTTGGCGGCGGAAAGTACCTCTGTCATCGCTTCGCTGGCTAAACGCCCGACTCGCCGATATCGCTCTAATTCGCTTGACATCATTGTCTGTTTGCGGGATTGTAAAGATGCGATTATTGGCATTTCTTGGGAATTTGGCCGATCGCTCATGACGTTACCGCCACCAGTAATTTTTTTGACGAAAGCTTCGCGCTGTGCAACATCAGCCCAAGGATAGATGTGCATTTGAAAGTTGGCTGGCAATTCCTCGTCCTGCAAGCGTTGAGCTTCGATTTCATCGGTGAGAACCCAAGCGTTTTCGGCAGTAATTAATATTTCTGCAACTCCGGTTTCTGCGGTTAGCAATACTGTATGGGAACCGCCGGCTGTGGCCCAGGCAAACCAGTCAGTGCCTCGCAAGCGAAGGGATCTCGCTTTTGTTTCGGTTAAGGCTTTGCGGATGAATTCGAGTTTGCTTTCAACTTCTGGGTTTAATGAGTTTATCATATATGAAATAAGGAAGAAGGAAGAACGAAGAAGGAAGAAGGAAGAACGAAGAAGGAAGAAGGAAGAACGAAGAAGGAAGAACGAAGAAGGAAGAACGAAGAAGGAAGAAGGAAGAACGAAGAAGGAAGAACGAAGAAGGAAGAAATCAACTCCCCGCTCCCCCAGAAGGGGGGAAGGAAGAAGGAAGAAGGAAGAAAATCACTGATTTTAGTTAACATTGGCTAAATCTAAAATCTACAATCTCTAAAATCTAAAATCTAAAATCTAAAATCCAAAATCGATAGATACTGCTTGCAATTCTTTAGCTTTTTCTTCGGGTAAAGCGTCGTTGGCAAACATTCCGGCGGCGAGTTCGGTTCCTGCTAGGTATTTTAATCGCTCGCTCGATCGATAGGGCGGATAAAATTGGGCGTGCAAATGCGCTTCTGGATGGGGTTTCCCGTCTGTGGGCCCTTGAAACCAAGCCATCAAATAAGGGAACGGGCGATGCCACAAACCGTCGTATTTGAGGGTGACTGTTTTTAAGGCCTTAGCGAGTGATTGGCGCTGTTTTTCCGTCAAATCGACAAATGTAGCAGCGGGGGCGATCGGGGCTATCCACACTTCGTAAGGGTAGCGGGCACAAGCGGGGACAAAGGCGATCGCCTCTTCGTCTAAATAAATAATTCGCTGGTTGTCGGAAATCTCTTTTTGAATCAAATCTTGCAGCAAACCGGTACTATTTTTTTGATAGTAAACCGATTGACATTCTAACATCCGTGCCGGCACCGGTGGCACGAACGGATAAGCGTAAATTTGACCGTGGGGATGGTGCAAAGTTACTCCGACTTCGACACCGCGATTTTCAAAGGGCAAGACGTATTGAATTTCGGAATTGCGGCCAATAACTGAAGTGCGATCGGCCCATACTTCTAACAATAATTCCAAGTGAGATAACTCCAAAGAAGCCAAGGAAGCCTGCGGATCTTGAGTAAAAACTACGACTTCGCAAATGCCTTTAGCTGGCAAAGTTTCGACAATATTTGCAGGTGCGTTTTTTGCTTGCAAAGTCATCGAGGGAAAGCGGTTGTCAAACACGGCTACATCGTAATCTCCCGGCGGCAATTCTGTCGGAAACTTAGCGTTAATTGTAGCAGCCAGCGGGTTGTATTCCGGCGGCGGCATGAAAGTTCTCCCCTGACGGTGGCTGGCGTATGCTACCCATTCCCCCCGCAAAGGATGCCAGCGAAAGTGCGGGTTTGCCTCTACGGGTTCATTGCTGGGACTTACGGCCGCGATACCTTCTGGGATTGGGTAGCGACTGTACAGTGTGAGTGGGCGGCCGTCTGGTTTTAGCAATGTTTGGGCGTACATTTTTTGTAGGGGCGGGCGATCGCGTTTAATATATGTTAGGAGTATAACTTCGTGCTTTGAGCATCCGCCCCTACCTAAAGTCGCAAATTATTTTAACAAGTTTAGTTTGCAGTACCAACGTCAGCCGATCGTCCGCAAGTCCGCCAGGGGTTGAAACCCACGGGGTTTTTAGCTAAGGTGCTCGCTATGAGGACTAATGAGTTCTTGATTCGTATCTAAGAGGACTTTAGCTTTGACAGGACTTACGCAGGCCCCCTATATATAGGGTGCAAAATAAGGGATCTCCTTTTTCTCTCATCAAGAGTGAGCCTCACGAGATTAAAAACTTGATGGCTCAAAAAATCACCAATTCTCCTGTTTAACAAGATATAGCAGTAGGAAAGGATACTCGTCAGACTAACTATTGCAGGAGAGATGAGTCAGCATTAGTTTTTTTAATGAGGGCTAAAGTCCTGACTACGATCGCAATTCCCCATTACCCAGTATATTTATCGATCGACCATTCGATCGAGCTTTTCCTTAACCAACAAGTCTAACAACGATCGCAACAGAAACAAGCCACCGAATCCCGAAACCGCAAAAGCTGCGATCGCCCCCGTTTGATATCCGCCCAGTAGCAGCACTGCACCCGACAAAAACACAAAACCAGTCAAACAAGCGAAAATTAGAGTTTTCAGGGCTAAATTAATGCGTTTCAAGGCTCTTTCGCTCTCTAGATTTCGCACTCTAATTTGCAGTTCGCCCTCTTCAATTCGCTGCTCCAAACGCTTGAGAAAAACTTGCGATTTACTCGGCTGCCGTAACTTATATGTAATAAAACTTCGCGCTTGCCTTGCCAATTCTCCGATCGCATTTCCCCGCCCCTTGCTCACCGCAATACTCTTGACAAAAGGCTGAGCGGATGCTATGAAATTGTACTCAGGGTCGAGAGTTCTAGCAATGCCGTCGAGAGTCGTTACCGACTTGACAATAAACATCATTTCTGCAGGCAAGCGAAACGGTTGCTGCTCGAACATGATGTAAAGTTCGTTCTTAATTTCATTAAAAGCTTGAAAGTCGATCGGCTTATCAATAAACTTATCCAACAGAAAAGCAATCAGCCTGCGTACCGGCATCATATCCGGCATCCGCTCAACTAAGCCGATCGTAATTAAAGTATTGAGTACCTCGTCAGTATCCTTTCTCATCACAGCAAAAAAAGTCTTGACCATTTGGTCTTTAGCCAGAGACTTCACCTCAGCCATCATCCCAAAATCGTAAAAAATTAAGCTACCATCTTCTGTCACCGCCAAATTTCCCGGATGCGGGTCAGCTTGAAAAAAACCGTCAATTAACAACTGTTTCAAATAACAGCAAATTCCGAGTTGATTGAGTTTCACAATATCGACTCCAATCGCCTCTAAACTAATGCGGTCGTCTACTTTAATACCGGGTGCGTATTCTAGAGTTAGCACTTTTTTAGTAGTGTATTGCCAGTAGACTTTCGGGACAATAATCTGAGGATATTCTCGAAAATTATGGCTAAAGCGATCGGAATTTTTACCTTCTTGCAGGTAGTCAATTTCTTGATATAAAATCTTAAAAAACTCGTGATAAATAGATTCCAGGTCATACTTGCGCGTCCCAGGCAAATAGCGATCGCAAAAACGCATCACTTGGCGCACCGCCTTCACATCCAAATCAAATAAACTTTCCAAACCCGGACGCTGCACCTTTACAATCACATCTTCCCCGGTGTGCAGCCTTGCTTTGTGCACCTGTCCCAGACTCGCAGCCGCCAGAGGCGACGGGTCAAAATCGCGGTACAAAGCATAAATATCCTTGCCTAACTCTGATTCTACAAGAGCGATCGCCTCTTCGGAACTAAACTGAGGAACCCGATCTTGCAACTGTTCGAGTTCCTTCACATACTCAAGCGGCAGCAAATCCGCCCGAGTCGAGAGAGACTGCCCGATTTTAATAAAAGTCGGGCCTAAATTCAGCAAAGTATTGACCAACCAATGAGCGCGAATTCTCCTAGTTTGAGGCGAATTATTTTGCAGCAGTGCGTCCCACCACAAAAAAAACATAAACTTTCCCGCCGCTGCAAAAATGTCTATTTGCCGTGCCAGTGGCGAATATTTAGAACGTTGCCAACGCAGGGTTTTAGGTGCAGCTTTTGTGAGCATAATATTGGCGATCAAATTCCATGCACCGTGACAATTTTTAGGGACTATCCAGGACGCAGAAACCGGCTTGTACGAAAAGACGGGTTGCAGACCTTTGAAACAGTTACAAAACTCAGTTTCTTTGGTCTATACTGCCTAATATCATCTCCGGCTATACAATTATAATTAAGTTCCTAGTAAGTAATGCAAGTCCTGATTAATTAATAAATAGAGGACAGTCGTACTCACTACAAACACGCGCTAATTACAGGCTAATAACCTGGCATAATATAAGTCCTGGGGAAAATCAGCAATCGAGAACCGGCAATTTAGACGGCAACCAGACCAACAATTCAAAACAGAGGACTTGGTAGCGTTTACGACATTTCCAAATCTCCCTCTTCGGGCAAGTCTTCTAGTTTCGCCTGTTCGCTGCCAATTCCCAGCAGCTTCTCAACCGAACTATTCTTCTACATTACAGAGTTCCGCTGCTAATTGCGGCAGAGTCAGAGTAAAAGATGTGCGCCACAAATTGTCAGCTTCTGAACTTTCGGCAGGACAGCTAGATACATCAATAGTACCATTCAAGTGCTGCACTAAAGACTTTACCAGCGCCAGACCCAAACCCGTACCGGCGATAGCTTGGTCAGTAATGCCAGTGCCACGGCGGAACTTGTCAAAGATGTGGGGCAAATCAGCCGCAGAAATGCCGCGCCCGAAATTAGAAATGCTCAGGACAATATAGCCGGCTGCCTCAGACGCCTCCAAAACTACCGCCGTTCCAGAAGCAGAGTATTTTCCAGCATTCGTCAGTAGTTCCAGTAGTACCCGATTGAGAATGTCCGGGTCAGTTTCCCAGCAAGGGGTCAACTTGGGCAAATCCACCTTAAGAGTCAATTGCTTATCCGCCCACTGTTTTTCAAAATCCCTAACTAAATCTTGAAATAAACGGTTGAGATCGATTTTGATTAGAGAAATCGGGAATTGCTGAGGCTCAAACTGCTTGAGGGCCAGCAAATCGTTAACCAGAGCAGTTTCCTTAGAACACTGCTGTTCTAGAATGTCGAGATACTTAGTTCGATTCGCTGACGGCTGTTCAGCTTGTTTGAGCATCAGAATCGCCAGCTTCATGATTGTTAAAGGGGTACGCAACTCGTGACTCAGAGTGCTGAGAAACTCGTCTTTAATCAGCTTCAATTTCCGCATTTGCTCTAGCTGATTGGCAGATTGTTCGTACAGCTTCCCCTGCACGTCGAGGCTTTGCTGCAACTGAGCGGTTCTGTCGAAGACTACGGTTTGCAATTCCTTAAGCGTTTGAGTTTGGATAATCATCTTGCTCGCTTGAGCGCTGACTGATTCGAGAACTTCTAATTCTTCCGGGCTCCAAGTGCGCGGCTCGGAGTGCTGCAAAACCAAGAAACCTAAAACTGTTTCGTGGCAGCTACCGCCCGTGAGGGGAACCAGCAGCAAGCCGCGAATGCCTTGGAGTTTCAAAATTGCTGTGGCTGCCTCTTGTTCTTTGCCGATTAATTCGCCTGTGTCAACGAGGGCGAGGGGTTTGGGTGCGCTGTGGAATGCTTGGTGGCACAAATTAGATTCTGACAGCCAAAAAGCGGGAGAGTTATTGGGTTTTGAGTTGGGGATTCTGGATTGGGAATTAGCAGTTTTATCCTTGTTTTTTGTTTTGGGTGTTGAGCTTTTTTTGCCGATCGCGCTTTGTGATATTGCCTGTTTGTTTGGATATTTTTTTACAACATATTCGCCAACTAATTCGACTTTCGCTTTGGGAGTTTGATTGGGGGAGCAAGTTGTAAATAGAGGATCTGTATATTTCAATAGGAGGATTTGACCTCTATCTACTTCCAGGGTATCGACGGTATTTTCAATAACTTGCTGCAATATTCGATCGACTTCTGAATTGGTGTCGATCGATGCAGCAACTGACCTGAGTAGATTTTTGTATTTAGCTTGTCGCTGTAACTGTTCGTTTAAGCTGGCAATTTCTTGAGTTTTTTGAAGGTGAGAAATCGCGCTGCCGATCGCGTCTGATGCGGATTCAAGGCGCTGCAGATCGGCTACCGACCACTCGTGAGGTTGCGACTTACCAACAATCATCATGCCATTTACAGCCCCTCCAAATCGCGCAGGCCCTGCCAAAATTGCCCGAAAAGGCAGCGGAGTCACAGGGGAATTGGGCGATGAAGTTGGCGGAATATCAAGATAGTCGGATATCGCCACTATCTCGCCGTCTGCTAGGACGTTTGCCCAAGCGGGGTGTTGGAGTGATATGCTAGGCGGTTTTAATCTTGTGGTTTGGGGGTGTTCCGGTGTTTCCGTGGAATCCGCAACACCAGCCACATAGGGAAAATCGCTGCTATTTTGCCAGTAAGCATTCGGATTTACTACTTTCTGGCCAACCACAGCAGTAACCACACAGAAATCTGCCCCCCATGCAACCCCCAAAGTATTGGCTATTTGCAGCAGCAGGAGTTCTCGATCGAAGCTGGTGGCGAGAAGTTGGCAAATTTGTCGCCCGATAAGGGCAGGATCGACCTGGAACTGCATAAGACGATCCAGAAATTTTTGGACTGATACTGGTTCTTGGATTTGCGGTAAATGCAAAGTGCAAGACTCTGACGGCGATCTGTCGATCGAAGTAAAGTCTTGATTTCCCTGGCGATCGATCATGGCAACCAAGCCTTTATTCTAAGATGTTTGAGCCGGCTCCCGCTGCCAATCTAGAACCTCTCCATAACTGTCGGCTTGACGGTTATGAGGCTGCTTTCTGTGTTTGTGCAGCCGATCGGCGGGTCACTAGATATGTGAAAATATACCCAGAGCTGACTGAGTTCTATTTTCCTGTTTTCTACCCTTCGATCTGTACGGGATGAACTTTACCATCCTTTACCGGATGATTATCAATCCCATTCCCGCTAATTTTGACCCCCTCGCATCTAGGATACAAGCCCCTGGATTCATCCGTCCAAAAATAAAAAACCTGTATCCGATGAAACTTGCCGAACGTATTTATCCGTGGGGTCGCCTCTAAAATCTAAAATCTAAAATCTAAAATCGATTGACGGTTATTAGTAGTATGAAGTTTTTCTAGAGACCGCTTAGTGACACCCATCTCCTCACCCTGTGATGTTTCCTATTTAAGTTTGTGATCTTAACAAATTTTTATTTTGATACAAATCGGCCGATCGAGTAATGCCGATCGCAAAAATTCCAAATCCCCAAATTATGACTCATAACGCCGGCTGAGAGTTTCCGAGTTTTTACTCAACAACTCATTTTTCACAACACCTAGAGCAGCGCGGCGAACTCTCTTGTTAAATTTATTTATTTTGTGATTCCTGTTGGGCTTTATCGCTATTTTCGCGGTAAAGTGCCGTCCGGTTCTGAGCCGTTGTGTAGCGGGGATGCTTGGAAGGCACAGCGGCCATCAAATCGGAAGCTTGCTGCCACTTAGCAGCTACGACTAACCAATCCTGGCGAGATTGAGCGGTTTTGCCCTCGGTGGCTGCTTGTTCGGCTACTCGCACTGCTTGGGCAAAAGAGTCAACAGCAGAATTAACAGTCTCCTTAGAAATTTTCAAAGCAGGTTTTGCCTCCGAGGGAGGGGCACTGGCAACTGCTTGGGTGCTGGCTTGGGTGCTGTTTGGCACTTGGGAATTAAGTCCTTTGTAGATGGCGGCCGCTGCTGCAAGCAACAGCACACTCAAACTGATGCCGCCGACGATACCGCGCTGAAATTGCCGCGGTTGCTGCATCGATCGAGGTATAGCCATTCTCGGCAAAGCCCGCTTGCCTGCCACAGCTTGGCGTTCGTGATGGTTGCTCAGAGCTAAACGCTTGAACAAATTCGGCTTTCGGAGTTTAATTTCTTGAGACCACAACAGTTGATTTTCGGGATCGCGGCTAATTTCTTCCAGCCACAGCAGTTGGTGTTCTCGGACAAGCCGGCTGTTGATGTTGACTCGGCGAATATTGTGGGGCGAAATGCGTTCCAAAATTTCTCGGACTCGATCGACCAAACTAGACTCTTCGAGCAGTTGGGGCGTTGCAGCTTCGCACAGCAGTTGCAGCACCCCGTCGGCAAACACGGCCCTGGCCCTGACCCCTACCTGTGCCAGTTCGTCATTAAGGATTTGAATAATCGATGCAACCGAGCCCTCGCGAGCTTGTCGAGCAATGTCATCTATTGGATTTGCCATAAAACTATCTTGACGCTTAGCAATCTGTTAATTGTTAACCCAAAGTCTCGGATCTAATTTTTACTCATCAGAAAATTGGGTAGAAACCTCGTCCTTTTAGGACGGCTTTATCTTACAATATAATTGGTCAACGACCCACCCGAGACGATGGATCAAACAGCCTATACGAGCGAAGTTCAGCCCGAGGTGCTGGCGGCGAAGCAAAATCGGTAGACCGGGATGCATAGGATAGGGCAATGGTAAACATCCCTAGAATCAAAAACGAAGAAGAATTCCGTTTGGTATTCGACACGTAAAAACCGCTTTCTCTTGCGGGGTTAGTCTGTGGAGCGAACATAAGACCAAATCTCTTTTAGGGTGGAGGCAGTTGCGAAGAAGCAGAAATTCAAATCGTGAGGTTTGGGAATCCCCGTCCGCGACGGTCGGGGTGGATGTCAAACAGGTTATCACTGACACTGCCAGGTTAAAATGAACAGATGCAAATCTTGCATACCGATCCACTTAAAATTATCACCACAGCATCGAACGAGGCTAACAGGAAATAAACTATGGGTAAAGTAATTAGCGGTCAAATTTTTGTTGTAGACGACAACATCGATACAGATCAAATTATCCCGGCAGAATACCTGACCCTGGTTCCCTCGAAGCCGGACGAGTACGAGAAACTAGGCAGTTACGCTATGATTGGGTTGCCCGATCGCTACGGTAAGTTTATCGAATCCGGTGAACAGAAAACCCGGTATCCGATTATCATAGCGGGCGAAAATTTTGGCTGCGGTTCTTCGCGGGAGCACGCTCCGATCGCTCTGGGGGCTGCAGGCGTCACAGCAGTGGTGGCTTTGTCTTACGCGCGCATTTTCTTTCGCAATTGCTCGGCTACTGGCGAATTGTACCCGATGGAATCAGTTGAGCGGCTCTGCGACTTGTTTGTAACGGGCCAAGAAGTGACGATCGACTTTACAGCAGAGGTAATTGTCAACCACACTCTCGATCGAACTTTCTCGCTCAAGCCGTTAGGAGAAGTAGGGCCAGTGATTGATGCCGGAGGGTTGTTTGACTACGCGCGCCAAACGGGAATGATTGCGGCTCGCTCTTAACTTTTAAAACCCCTGCAATGTCAGGGCTGTTTCGGGACAACCACGGGGAGTAGGGGTCGGATTGCCCCTACGGAAAACGATGATTTTGTAGGGGTAGTGCTACCCCTACTCCCCGTGCCTACCCTCCCCATCCACGATTTGCTCGTGTTTCAGAGATTGGGGCAGCCACGGGGGGCTGCCCCTACAAGAGAATGAAACAGCTCTGCCTGCAATGTAGGGTGCACCACCGATCGCACCTTACGAGTATCTGATACTTTTAATCCCGACAATCTCCCACAACCTGAGAGAATCCGAATATAGCACACTCATCAGACAGGTCCCAGAGCATGGTGGTATCCCACAAAGCTTTAAGGAAAATCCCTAAAGCGCTACTCAAACTTGGTGTTTTCTAACCACAGTTGGGGCCTTGAAAAATTTTAGAGCCACCTAACTTTTATGGCTCTCACCGTATTTTGCACAAATTTTGCACAAATTTTGGAGGTGTATTCTTCACTGGTTTTGACCAACCTCGAACCGCAAGGATTACAGAGATGCTCTCAAGCGAAAGCTTGAGAGAAGTGAGAGAAAGTCGAAGTCATCATTACTGATGGTTTTATGCAGGCTACTTCAGTCTACACCAATTGTCATGAGTATTACCTACAAGTCTAGGAAAATATCATCCTAGCAATTGCTCCCTGCTCAAACCCATGCAATGTAGGGTGCGTGCCAATTTTCTCAAATCGAGTCAATAAAATTCAATAAAATACGCTGGTGAGCAATCCCAAAAGGTCGCACATCTCCTGACTGCTCAGAAAAGCATTTTCCCGCCCGAATCTGCTCCGGTGTCAACAACTTCATATCCCAACCCTCAAGCAAAACTAAATCCTTGACATCCGCACTAAGTTGTGAATGAAAAACGTGGCGAACCACATCTTGTTCGACATCGCAACAGAAAAAAGAAACACTTGCAGGAGCATAGCCAATTTCCTCTGATAATTCCCGCAATACAGCCACTTGGGCAGTTTCTCCCGGTTCCAAGTGTCCGCCAAACAAAGCCCAATGTCCGGGATACCTGATATGAGGAATATCGTCTCGCAACTGACAGAGAAACTTGCCGTCTTGGTATAAAATCGCGATCGCAACGTGAATTTTAGTCATTAGTCATTACTCATTAGTCAGTAGTTATTAGTCATTAGTTATTTAACAGGAATACACGGATTAATTATCGAGTATTCCTCAGATATTAAATAAATTAGGAAGAGGGAACCAAGAGCAATTATCAAATAACAAATAACAAATAACCCATGCCTATTTCCCCTTGTCTGAACTGGGAGTCCGCTTTAATTGTTCCATTTCCTCAACATAAACTTCACCTAAATCCTTTCCGGCCAATTCCTTCAGAGTAATACTCTTGTAGCGGACTTCTCCCTTCAGCAACACTTCATCGCCAAGCTGGGGCAACTCTTGCTTGGTTAAAATCCACATACTGCCAGTACCATCGTCAAGTTGATAAGCCGCATTCCCTACAAACGGAGCGCGATTTTCTACCTTTCCCCGGAGATAAACTTCAGCATCCACTTGCCGCTTTTGTTGAACGTCGCCAATGCTAGCAACATTAAAGCCAAGATTAAGTTGAGACATGGGTAAATTGCCACAACTGAAGAAACCGCTGGCGAGGATTAGCGACAAAGAGCTGGTACAGAATCTTTGAACCCAAACTTGCTTAATTGCAGTAGTCATTGCATTTGATTTGAGATTTGAGATACGACTTACTTTAACAGAATCCCCAGAATCGATCGCAAGTAAGAAATTTCTCTAGTGGAGTCCTTGACGGGGATTAAGCTAAAATCTAAAATCGTCAGCCCCTAACCCAGAGTCTACAATGGATGCCAAAACTGCTCAAATACTAGATGGCAAAGCTTTAGCGACAAAGATGCAAAGCGAGCTGAGCGATCGAGTCCGCGCCCTACAACCCCAAAAGGGGCGTCCTCCGGGACTTGCGGTGCTGATGGTGGGGGACAACCCAGCTAGTGCAGCCTATGTTCGCAATAAAGAGCGAGCCTGCGCTAAAGTTGGCATAGCTTCCTTCGGCCAGCATTACCCCGCAAACGCTACTCAAGCGGAACTAGAACTTGCAATTCGTGCACTCAACGAGGACGATCGAGTAGACGGCATTTTAGTTCAATTACCGCTACCAGAACACTTAGATGCAATTTCGCTGCTGTACCAAATTGCTCCCGATAAAGATGCTGACGGGCTTCACCCTGTAAATTTAGGCCGTCTCGTGCGCGGGGAGGAAGGTTTGCGGAGTTGTACTCCCGCCGGAGTGATGCGGTTATTGCAAGAATACCAGATTGATTTAAAAGGAAAAAATGCCGTTGTTTTGGGCAGAAGTATTTTGGTAGGTAAACCAATGGCACTGATGCTGTTAGAAGCCGACTGCACTGTTACTGTAGCTCATTCGCGATCGCAAAACCTAGAATCGATTACCAATCAAGCCGATATTTTAATAGCCGCAGTCGGCCGCACAGAAATGATTACACCTAATATGGTCAAACCTGGATCAGTAGTAATTGATGTCGGTATTAACCGCGTCATCAATCCAGACGGTACGAGTCGTTTGGCCGGAGATGTTGATTTTAATGCTGTTAAAACAGTAGCCGAATTTATCACGCCGGTACCGGGAGGAATCGGGCCGATGACTGTTGCAATGCTTTTGGAAAATACCGTTTCGAGTTATATTGAATACGGTTCTAATTGAATTGGGATCCACTTGTGAGCCAGTATTGGCTCAAGTAGGGTTAGTAATCTACCAACACACACAGATTTTAATTATGGCTTTAAAACCCGATCCATCAGGAGCATTGCGCTTAATTGGCGACAACACCTCGGAATTAATTGTAATTTCTCCTGGAGCTCTAACCAATTTCCCTTTAGGAGCTTGGTTACTCGATGGCAACGATACAGTATATGACAACTCAGGGGGTAGCGAGTTAATCCTGGGAAATGAAGGGGAAGATATTCTCGTAGGTTTTGACGGCAATGATTCTTTATTTGGGGGAAAAGGAAGAGATGGGCTGTATGGAACTTTTGGAAATGACTGCCTCAGTGGTGGTCTAGATGCTGATTACCTTGGTGGACAAGCTGGCGATGATATTTTATTTGGGGGTAGAGGCAATGATGTTTTATCCGGCGCAGGGGGGGATAACACTCTGGTTGGCGGCTTGGGCAGAGACTTATTAAATTGTGAGTTTGGCAATAATTTATGCGTTCTGGGAATAGATCCGGCCAATACAGATATCAATTCTAGTGATCTGATCGCAGGTTTTGATCCTAATTTAGATCGCATTGGATTAGCGAGTAACTTAACGGTCAATGATATAGTGTTGGAGCAGGTACAGGATGTGACACTAACATTGAGGCGAGAGTTGCCACAAGTTATACTACAATCCATCCCTCCAAATGAGCTCAGCGAATTTAGCGGCTTTGCTTCAGGAACTCTAATCAGAGTCAGGAATTCTAACGCGATTTTAGGTTTTGTAGGCGATGTAACGCCTAATGAACTACAAAACAGGATTGTTTCCGTTCAGGGTTTCTAAATTCAGGACAACCAGTGGTGGCCTGACAAACTGATCAGAAGTAGGGTGCGTCGCTGTGATATGGTATATGGGATTTGAATATTTAAGGGTGGCGACGTACCCTACTGCTGTTAATCAACCTTAATGTCGCATTCGCTCGTTTAACCGCCCTCGGAACTTGGCTGTATTCAGCGGGATGGCTCTTAATGCTGTCAATCAAACAACCACTCTCAAGCTTAGCTTACGACAGAAAATACTACGAGCTGCGATGAATGATGACTACATAATGAAAATTCTCCAGTCCTTGTGCCAAGCCTGATTGAGATGCTCTTACCCTGATTGCGGGGAGTTGCATTTAGAAGGGAAACGCTGGAGAACATAACCGCAAATAAATATCCCGTTGATTATCAGAAAAAGCTCTTCGACCATGCATGATTCTAGTATTGTCAACCATTAGGATATCCCCTGTTTGCCAGGATATCTCTGTAGTTATTCTCTCAGCTACTTCATTAAGCTCAGAAACAATATCATCAGGAATTTCTGAATCATCATCAAAGCAAGGTGTGTTTGGATTTATATGTTTTGCTGCCAATAGACTGTTGATAAAGGTCGGATATTTTCCACATCTACTTGGGTGTATGGCTGGACAAATAAATTGAAGATCGATTGATTCATCTTCGTTTATTTGCCATAGTAAATTATTGTTTCTACAGTTCTGTTCTACTACTCTTAAATCATCAGTTTTGTATTTATTTTGCCAACCCTCCTTATTCAAATGACCAAAATACTTTAATTTTTTATTGCTAAATAACTCTTTGAGTGGACTACTGAGTTCATTAAATAATTGCCTACCATCACATAGTATTGTTTCACCGTCTTGTGATGCTGGATGAGCGCAGAAGAACCAAAGCATCAACGGAATATCTTGCTGATAGTACATTTCTCCATGTAATTTAATCTCGTCCTTAAAATCATTTACGCTTAAAATTGTTGCATTTCCATTAATTACTCGGCGATTAAAGACGCCTCCGGTGTAATCTAGAAAATCTGTACTAAGGGAGTTAGTGAATTGGGTAAAAGTGTCAACACTATTTTCAAACCCTCTAAACAGCAAGAAACCATAAGATTTAAACAGGTTAATAATTTCTTCCCTGTCCAGGTCTAAAATATTGACATTATCCTTATTGATGATTTGTTGACCAACATTTTCTGATAAAAGCGGTGTATTTACCTTCATATCTATCTCCTAGCTATTTTCTATTTTGTACAGAGTGTGGTTGAAACAATCACTGCCGATTCCTGGATCTTTCTCAATAGTCCTATATTCAAAATACATCAAACCTGCTTTACTCCAGCAGTTCAGGTTGTTGATGTACGATTAATTCGTAAAGCGGTTGAAAGCTAAACCAGCCTACCTGATGTGAGCCTACCTGGCGCTGCGCCAGACGAGCATTTTCGGAGTCGATGCGGATGGGGGTGCCAGCGGCCTCTGCCATCAACTGCGCCTGACAAGAACGTTCCATTGCGACAAACCACCAAGCCGCTTCATCAACTGAATGACCCACCGTGAGTAGACCGTGGTTGCGGAGGATAATGGCTTTCTTCTCCCCTAGTGCTCTTGCTATGCGCTTGCCTTCCTCAAGTTCGAGAACTACTCCCGTGTAGTCATCAAACAGGCTGTGGTCTTCGTAGAAGGAACAGGCATCTTGGGTGAGGGGGTCGAGGAGACGACCGAGGCTAGACCAGCTTTTGCCGTAAATTGAATGAGCGTGTGCTGCTGCCACCACATCAGGACGGGCTGCATGAATTTGAGAATGGATGGCATAAGCTGCCGTGTTAATAGGCTTATTGCCCTCTATAACTTCACCTTGATGGTTCACCAGCAGCAGGTCGCTGACCCGGATGAGACTGAAGTGTTTACCGAACGGATTGACCCAGAAGCAATCGAGGTGTTCAGGGTCGCGGACGGTAATGTGTCCTGCGATGCCCTCACTAAACCCAAAGTGTCCAAACAGACGTAAGGCGGCAGCAAGGTGCTGCTTGCGATGGCGGCGTTCTTCCTCAACCGTCGCAAAGGTCGGAGGCTGGAAGATGGATTGAAGTTCTTTTAAGGTAGGCATAGAATGCGTGTCAACTTAATTTGACAGGGCCGGGTTATGTTAACCTAATTTTGCTCTTCATATAAAATTTCAATAGGAATTTTTTTTGACAGCAACAACGCGAATTCGCCGGTAATCTGCAATCCAATTACCCTCGCGGTAAAGCGCCGATCGCAAACGCTCTGCAACGGAGTTAATTACCTGCGATCGCACATTATTAGACAACCCCGATAAAAACCCACCAGCAAACATCTCAATCCAATTTACCATACCCGCGCTGCCACCTTCTAGAGGAGTCGGTCGATCGAACAAAACCGCATAACCCACATCAAAACCCTGCTTTTCCAAAAGCCCAGCATACTCGCCAATACTCGGAAAATACCAAGGATTAAGCGCTTCAGGCTCCTCGCAGCCAATTTCTGACAAAACACTCAAAAGTGCGCGGACGATCGCCCCCACGTTCCCCTTACCGCCAAACTCAGCCACAAAACGCCCTCCCGGCTTCAGCGCTTTTTCCACACAATTAATCACAGCATCCGGCTGTTTAATCCAGTGCAAAACCGCATTAGAAAACACAGCATCTAACGGCTCTCCTACTTTAAAACTCCTCGCATCTGCGGCAGCGAATTTAATGTGAGGATAGTTAACTTTTGCCGTGGAAATCATCGACAAAGAGGAATCAATACCTTGCACACAAGCACCACTTTGAGCAATCTTTTCAGTTAACTGTCCCGTACCGCAGCCCAAATCCAGAATTTGTTCACCAGCCTTCGGAGCGAGTAACTCCAAAAGTGATTCGCCGTACTGCCAAACAAAAGCATGATTTTGCTCATAAAGAGCTGAATTCCAATAATTTTCTGACATCTCTTCTCTTCTTTCCTCTTTTTTTCTCTTCTCTTCGCGTTCTTAGCGCCTTCGCGGTTCGTTATTAAATTATTTGCCAGCAAGCAGATTAATTGCATTCCCATCAATACGGCAAACTCTAATATTTTCCAAAATCCGGGCTCCCTGCTTTTCATAAAAAGCAATTCCGGGCGCATTTGCAGTATTAACAGTCCATTCCATACGGCCGCAATTTGTTGACTCAGCAATTTGTGCCAAACACTTTAACAGCGCTGTCCCGACTCCCATACCGCGCATAGGAGCTTGCACAAATAAATCATCAAGCCAAAGGCACGGCTGCGTCAATAAACTTGAATAGGAGGAATAAAACATAGCAAATCCTACCGCTTTTCCCGCAACTTCCGCCAACAAAACCCGCACTAGCGGAGGCTGGAAAAACAACGTTTGCTGCAATTTATCTGCTGTTGCTGCCAACAAATTTTTAGAGCCATCAAACTCGCTTTTTTGAGAAATAAAATCCACGATTAATTCCAAATCTGCCACATCTGCTTCTCTAATTCTGATATCCAAATTAGCCATTGTTTAATTCTCAACTTCGCCTATTAATCACTGTATGAAATATCAGCATCAATGTCCAATATATGTTTAACTAACAATTTATACTTTTAAAATATCAATCATGGGGACTTATGGAGCTTCGGCATTTGCGTTATTTCATTGCAGTTGCAGAGGAACTGAATTTTACTCGTGCAGCCGAAAAACTGCATATTGCCCAACCTCCGCTGAGCCAACAAATCCAGCATTTAGAGGCAGAGTTGGGATTTCAACTGTTTCGCCGCACCAAGCGGACGGTGCAGTTAACGGCAGCGGGACAGGTTTTTTTCGAGGAAGCCGGGAAAATTCTGCAGCAAGTCGATCGAGCAATTCAACTCGGTAGACAAACCAGTCGGGGCGAACTCGGCCAACTGACGATCGGCTTTGTGAGTTCGGCAGCACACAACGTGGTTCCAGCTATTTTGCAGGCCTTTCGCACTCGGTGTCCCGCCGTCAAACTCGAACTGCAGGAACTGACAACCAATGAACAGTTGCAGCGACTGCGGTTCGGGCAAATTGATATCGGCTTCGTGCGCCCTCCGGTTGAGGAAGAGGGGATAAATTCTGAAATCGTTTTTCGAGAACCGCTGATAGTGGCACTGCCAGAAACGCATCCGGCGGCCGATCGCACGCATCTTGAATTACGCGAACTTTCCACGGAACCGTTCATTTTGTTTCCGCGTTCCCAGGCTCCGGGACTCTACGATGCGATCGTCAGTCTTTGTCAGCAAGCAGGTTTTAGCCCGATCGCGGCTCAAGAAGCAATTCAAATGCAAACCATTGTCAGCTTGGTAGCCGCCGAAATGGGCGTGGCGATCGTCCCGGCGTCGATGCAAAATTTCCAGCGCAGCGGGGTTGTTTACAAAGCGCTGCCAGAATCAACCTGCATTGTGGCGATCGCTCTAATTTGGCGCAGCGATCCAACGGCGGCGGTGCAGCGGTTTTTGGAAGTCGCCAGACAAATCAGCGGATTTGAGATTTGAGATTGTAAATTTTAGATTGACTGGCAATTTGACAAACTTATCAAAACTCAAAGATTTTCTGTGCAACAACACCCGTAGAATGATTAATTGATGCTCGGAGTTCGAGCAACTACTGCCGTAAAAGTCGGTACGATGCGACCCCAACGGCTCACAATATCCCATATAAATATTAAGTACAAGAGAGCAAGGGATGGTATTGGCAACAGAAATGGGTTCGTCCCAACCGGAATCCTCTTTCGATTTATCTACTTATCTAGTCAAGCGAAAAGAGGCGATCGAGGTAGCTCTCGACAGTTCACTCCCGGTCATCTACCCAGAGAAAATCTACGAAGCAATGCGCTACTCGCTGCTAGCGGGGGGCAAGCGCCTGCGTCCGATCCTGTGTCTGGCTAGCTGCGAACTGGCCGGCGGCACTACATCTATGGCAATTCCGACAGCTTGCGCTTTGGAAATGATCCACACGATGTCGCTGATCCACGACGATTTGCCGGCAATGGACAATGACGACTACCGGCGCGGCAAACTAACGAACCACAAAGTCTACGGCGAGGATATCGCCATTTTGGCTGGCGATGGTTTGCTGACCTATGCTTTTGAATTTATCGCCACTAAAACTGAGAACGTACCCCCCCAACAGGTGTTGCAGACGATCGCCCATTTGGCGCGGGCATCGGGTGCTGCTGGACTCGTAGGCGGTCAAGTGGTTGATTTGGAATCGGAAGGAAAGACAGATGTTTCTCTGGAAACTTTGAATTACATTCACGCTCACAAAACAGGCGCGCTGTTAGAGGCTTGCGTAGTTTGTGGGGCAATTCTGGCTGGGGCTTCGGCTGCGGATTTGCAGCGGCTGTCTCGTTTCGCTCAAAATATTGGGTTGGCTTTCCAGATCGTTGACGACATTTTGGATATTACTGCTACCCAAGAAGAACTGGGCAAAACTGCTGGCAAAGATGTTCAAGCAGGAAAAGTCACTTATCCGAGTTTGTGGGGAATTGAGGAGTCTCGGCGCCAAGCTTCGCAGCTTGTTGCTGATGCTAAGGCTCAATTGGCAGTGTTTGGGAGTAAAGCTCTACCGCTGCTGGCGATCGCCGATTATATTACCAGCCGCAGTAACTAGAAATACTAAACACTATGCAGGAAATTTGCAGCGGCATTTTAAACAATCATGTACTCGTGGTTGCTTTGATCGCTTGTCTGGCGGCTCAGATCATGAAGTTGCCGATCGAGTTGGTCAAAAACCGCAAGTTTAATCTTCGGTATTTGGTAACAACGGGGGGAATGCCCAGCGCTCACTCGTCTTTTGTGGGCGCTTTGGCTGCTGGAGTGGGACAAACGATGGGATGGGAAAGTCCAGAGTTTGCGATCGCTGCGATCTTTGCAATTATTGTGATGTATGACGCAGCAGGCGTCCGCCAAGCTGCAGGCAAGCAAGCTCGCATCCTCAACCAAATTATTGACGAGTTTTTTGAGGAAGATCACAACCTTAATGAAGCTCGCCTGAAAGAGTTGCTGGGACACACTCCTTTTCAAGTGCTTGTAGGTTTGGGGCTGGGAATCACTATTGCTTGGATCGCAGGGCCTGCATATTAAGTTTTAAGTACGGAGTAAATTTGGGGCAGTGGTGTTTTTTGACGAGTTGGAGGTAAAAGTTGGTGGCGGGGATTAATAGTTCGGCAACTCATCCGTCTCTAGCTCAGAAAAGCACCCGAACTTTTTGGAAGTTTATGGCAATGCCTATTCCCTAATTAAGCACTTCAAAAAGTTCAAAAAGTTTTTTCACTTCCCACTCCTTGGAATTGTTTTGCTATGCTCCAAAGACTATATGTACACAACTTCAGATGCCTAGAAAACTTTGAACTGCCGATAAAGGGGATGCCATCTGCTCTCTTGATTGGAAAAAATGGTGCAGGTAAATCAACTACTGCCTCTGCATTAGAAGTCCTTCAGAAGATTTGTCGAGGCATCAATAGAATGCGCGACCTGGAAAAACTTAACCTTATTAGCTCGAAAGATTTCGCTCGTGGAAGGTCGGATGTTCCCATCCGGTTTGAAATAGAAGTATTACTCGAAGAAAAATTATACAAATATGTCCTTGCCTTAGATTTACCAGAAAAATTTAGAGAGCTTCGAGTTTTTGAAGAGCAACTGCTAGTTGCAGGAGAGCCAATTTATTCTCGAAAAGAAGCCCAAGTCACTCTTCACACCAGCTCCCAAAATCGTGAAGCTCAGTTTCGGGTAGATTGGCATCTTGTTGCCCTGCCAGTAATTCAGGAGCAATCTGAGACTGATCCGCTTCATATTTTCAAGACTTGGCTGGCTCGCACGATCATTTTAGCCCCGATTCCCAGCTTGATGACTGGAGACTCAAACGGTGAAACTTTGGAACCAAAGCGAGATGGTTCAAACTTTGGGGAGTGGGTTTCGGGCTTACTGAGTCGCTATCCTGCGGCCTACACACAGGTTGATAAATATCTCCGAGAAGTCATGCCTGACATTCAGGATTTTCTGAATGAACTAATCGGCAAAGACTCGAAAAGCATGATTGTTCGGTTTGAAGCAAATAATGCGAATCTAAGTATTGAATTTAATGACTTATCTGACGGGGAGAAATGCTTTTTTCTTTGCGCTGTTGTCTTGGCTGCCAACAAATTTTATGGCCCCCTTTTTTGCTTCTGGGACGAGCCAGATAACTATCTATCCTTATCGGAGGTTGGACATTTTGTAATGTCTCTGCGACGCTCATTTAAAAATAGCGGTCAAATCTTAGTGACATCGCATAATCCTGAAGCAATCCGCAAGTTTTCAAATGAAAATACCTTTGTATTAGATCGCAAAAGCCACTTAGAGCCAACTTTAGTCAGACCGCTGAGTGAGATGTCTGTTAAAGGCGACCTGATAAATGCCTTGATTGGTGGCGACATAGAGCTATGAGTAATAAGTATCAACCGCACATTCATGTGTTGGCGGAAGATGATGCTAATCGCCAGATTGCCAACGGATTTCTTCTTGCGCCAAACCTTAATAACCGTGCTGTTAAAGTCCTGCCACTTCCTGGTGGTTGGAAAAAAACTGTGGAGGAATTCACGAAGAAGTATGCGTCTGAAATGCGACAATTACCACAAAGAATGATGGTTTTGCTCATTGATTTCGATGATGATGAAAATCGGTTGAGTTATGTAGAAAGTCATATTCCAGATGATCTAAAAGCAAGAGTATTCGTGCTGGGAGTGCTATCTGAACCAGAGAATCTAAGGACAGACATCAAAAAGACTTTTGAGGAAATTGGAGAAGGTCTTGCAAAAGATTGTTCTGACAACACAAATGAGTTATGGGGACATAATCTTCTCAAACACAACAAAGCAGAATTAGATCGTATGGCTTTATCTGTAAAACCATTTCTCTTTAAATAAATAGACCAAAAGTCGCGCACGCTACTTAAATGTCAGGTGCGCGATTGCCAATAATTTAGCGGAGTGTGGCTCGATCAAAAGTCGCGCAGCCTAATGACTACTGACCGAATTCTGCTTGCAGCAGGTCATCGTTGTCATCGGCGATCGTGGCGACAATAGTAATAACCCGGGAAATTTCCCCGGTCGAGATTTCCGCCATTGTCCGAGTCGATACTACGGCAACTTGATTGTCAACAATCGCAAAATGAGATTCCAAAGTAGACAGCCAATTCATTTCTAGAAGTTTCCGCATTAATTGAGCTTCATTCTTAGCTGGCAACTGCAGTACAAAAGCCCAAACAGTCAAAGTATCATCTTCGGTTTCGCCCGTGAGTTGCACGAACACTTCAACACTGCCGTACTTAAACTTCCAAAGATGTCCGCCAGCTTCACTTTGACCGACCATCACTTTTTGGTCTACAGCCATGCTGGCGATGACAGTTTCAATTTCTTCTGCATAGGTGACGGCTGTGGCTTTTTCGACCTGCTCGGAGGCGATCGCGCTTTCACTCGATTGGCTTTCTGCGGAAGCTGTTTGTATGTTCGGCTCGCTGGTAGTCATCAGAAATATGGGTTTGAAACCCCGTCCTTTTAGGACGGCTTTACATTGAGTTAAAACATGCAGCGGGGTGGAGGGGTATGGTTGCCCCTCCGATGAGGTATGGTTGCCTCAATCTCATGAAGGAGTAAAGTTAGCACGCGCCTTTGTTTTGAGAGCTTGTTAGGCCCAAAGCACTGTCCCTGTTACCTTAGAACTGTTTAACCTTCAGCGACAGAGCAAGGAACTAGCTACGCATTCTCCCGGTGTCGTGACTCAAAAAACGTAGTCAGTTAAGACTTAGGCCCGTCAGAACGGCTTGTTAGATTTCTCCTTCAAGCCTCATGCCTTTAGGCTGAGGTTCCTGACGATTATATTTAGATGGAAAACTATTCCAATAATCAGTTTACTTGCTAAAGCTTAAAATTATGACTTTAAATAACTGGTTCCGAGGCTAGGCCTGGGAACCAGTTAATCTCGCTTGTTTGCGGAGGCAGACGCAAGTTTGACTTGCAGAGCGGTTTCAACCAGGTTCCCGATCGTATTTAAGGCTTGGGCTTAGTCGCCGTCGGCTTCTTCTCAATGGTATTCAAGCCGTTGAGGAACATGGGCACCAATTTCTCCATAAATGCCTGCGGGTCGCGGTTCCAGGCGCGCTGAGCTACATCGACTCTAGTCATTTGCAGATCCGGGGCGAGCAGGGTTCTGGGTAAGCGTTCCATCAGGTATTGCGGGCGTTCCCACATCGGCATGGTGTTGGCAATATCCACTAGGCGGGTGACGCGGCGGAGTTCTGCCCCCAACATGATATCCATTCCCGATTCAAAAGCTGCTTGTTCGATCGCCACATACTTGCGCTTTGCCTGTTCCACCTTTTGGCGGTGTTCCGGGCTTTTGGCAGCTATGGAACCCAGCCAGCGGTTGCCCCAGCGGACGTGACCAGCTTCTTCGGGAAAAATCTTTTCGATTGTTTCGCGGATTTTGATGTTTTCTGCGGTTTGGGGAGCCTGTTTGAGGGCGTGGATGTGCGCTGAGAAGTATTCGCAGCCCCGCTTCTCGGTGACGTTAATCGCGGCGAGGGAAGAAATTACGAAGTCTTCGCGGTTTGTGGTGGGGTCTTGTTTTTCGCTGTCATACAACCTTTCAAATTCGTCAATGTAGGAGACTCCTGGCGGCGTTCCCACATTTTGGCCGAGGTCTACCAGCAAGTCGGTGAGCCACATGGCGTGCCGCGCTTCGTCGGAAATGTGCCGAGACAGGTCGCGCACGAGTTCGGCTGGTTCCCCGTTTAGCTGTTCGATCACCTCGGTGAGGTCTTTGCAACTGCGCTGTTCGCTAAACCGGTAGCGGTTGAGGGTGATCAGGTGAATTTCGCGATCGCGCACCACTTGAGCTAAAATTTCGCGCGCTCCCATAGCGTTCCGCAGCTTGCGGGGATAGGCAACAGTCATGCTTTTATGTTGTTTTGTAAAGATACCTATATAAGTGTAACGCAGTTTTTCGGCTTCCTAATTCACTCGCAAGGCAGAAAGTTATTGTTTAGCACGGAGATTGAATTTTATACAGACAATTTTTTTACTAGCTCAACCAATGACAATAGTTTTGAGTTGCGAGTCATACCATTTGAGATTTTAGATTGTAGATTTTAGATTAAAAATGACTGATGACTATCAGGGTTTGGAGCTTTTCTACAGTTACGTTATTTTTTTAAGCTCCTATCACGCAAGGGTTGCGCGGAGCACACAAAGCAACCTCATACACTCAAAACTTGTCAGGTTCCGTCGAGTCTGAAGCCTCAACACTAGCAGACTCTTGTTGAAATTTTCGCGCCTCTTCTACTTCTAATCTAGCCAGAGTAGTCGCCACATCAGCTAACTGTAAAGCCAGATTCATCCGACAAATCGGGTTTTTTTCCCTCCAGAGGTCTTTTGCCAAGAAATGCACTCGCGGGGCGAAACATTTTAATTGAATTTGGCGGAGTAACTTTCACCAGAAAACGAGCGAGAAGCCCCTGGCTTTAGACATGGGGAGGAAAGCGGCTGCGACTTCAGTCGCCTTGAATCAAAATCCATAGGAATAGCCATCTTTTTTGTGAATAGGTTGGCAATATTTATGACTAATTCCTGCTACTCTTCCCTTCATTGTAGCGATGTCGAACGAACCGGATGCACGGCAAAGAACTCGTCCCACGTAGGAACCGACTTTCTTGCCTGCGGTGACTGTCGCGCCAACAATATCGCCAGGAGAGAAAACCCACATGGATCTGCTTTTTTGATCTATGTCGAATTGGGAAGCCAAACCGATCCGTGCCACACATTTGTCGAGTACCGTGTCCTGCTGCTTTTATTAGCAGCGGTTGAGAAGTCAGCACCTTTAATTCTTCGACTTTACCTACGCAAGCAGCATCTAACCAGTGAGATTTAGGTAGCTGCAAACGAGTGCGATTGAATTTTGTCAAGCCGCCACTACCAGTAGAAACTGGTAAACCAGTCATACGGAGTTGATTAAATAACGCCCAGCGAGTCGAATTAACGGCTGCTGCGTCTTTTAATGGACGTTTTGCTTGAGACAGGATCTTTTTCAAGACATCTGGCTTCTTAGAGAGGAATTGCTCAATGCCTTGAGTTCCTTTCTTGACATTGCATTTTTCACAGGCAAGACAAAGATTAGAAATGCGATTAGATCCGCCTTGGGCTTTGGGATGAATATGTTCGACTTGTAGTGGTGTATCTGTAGCTCCACAGTACGCGCACTTTCTATCCCACTTATTCAACAAATATTCGCGGATCTCGTAACCACATAAAACGCCTTGCTGATACTCCAGTCCACTAATCTCTGGATTTTCTAGTTGTTGTAAGTCAAATCGCACAAGTTCTTGAGCAATAGAACCAATGGGAGCGACTTTCATCAATCTAGTTGCCCAGGTTAGGGTTGTTTCGACACGATGTTGTAGGCTTGGAGCCAGCCACCCTTTCGGGCGAGTTCTATTTAAAAATTTCGCTTTTCGATAGCGAGTATGGCGATTTCTTCTGCTCCTACGCAGTGAACGGCGAGATTCCAAGCTAGCTTTAATTGATTGACCGGGCGTGAGCTAGTTCTGCACCAAAGATTACGTCCTCTCCTTGCACTAATGCGATTCCAGTAGTTTTGGAGCCAGGGTCTAATTTAAGAGTGATTGGTTTTTGGGGTGCTGTTACCTCTACTTTGAGAATGAGTGTGAATGGATACCTTTTAAAAACAGCAGCTTTGCCAGTGGTTAGCAATTTGCGAGCCAATCCTGGGCGGATTGGATTGAGCGGTCGTTTGTGACTATCAAGTACAAAAACGAAATTAGACATAAAGTCCTCCATTCCTGGGTAATGTTCGCTCCCTTGAATGTTTTATGAGCTTGTTATGCCAAAAGCACTGGTTTAACCCCGCCCGAGCCTGTTTAACTTTTAGCGATAGAGCGGAAAACTAGCGTCGCATTCTCCGGTATCATGACTCAAAAAACGTAGGTCTAATCCTGTCTCTGGTAAGGTTCGGGCTTTCTTCTTGCACCGCTGGCGATCGAGCCGGACTTCCCAAAAGCCCCCGCTTTTAAGCGTGGGGTTCCTTACGGTCATAGTCTTTCTTCGGTTGAAGTCTGAATGCCCAGCAGCACCCGTTCTAGCTCCAAGTAAACAAATGTCAGCATGATTACTTTATCTTCATCGGTGATTGTAACACTACAGGTTGCCGATCGAGGTTCAACGCCTTCGTGCCTTACAACTACAGTATATTTTCCCTGCTTCAGGTTATCAAAATTCACATCGGCCTCAAACAGATCAACTGTCTCCTCGGCCACCACTCGTCCTTCTTGAGTCAGTAAAGTGACAAACGCAATGCCGTCAACTGAAGTCATGGCGACGTTACTCTGATTGCGGATCATCACAAAAATATCGGACATCATTGGGTCATTGGTAATTGCTAATTGCTAATTTAGAATGAGTGCATAATCTCACAAACAAAGGAGCATAAATACAGTGAATTATTTCAAGTTTTTGCTAATTTTGACTATTAGTGCAGCGGTTCTCGGTTTGGGAAGAAGTGGGGCCCTAGCTGCTGTCTGGAATATCTCTGAGAATGAGCCTGGTTTGCAGATTCACGGCGTGCGGGTTGCTCAAAGGGACGATCGCAATTTAAGCAACTCGAAAGGTACATTAAAAGAAGGCAGTGCCATCTCTGTCGATCCAGATGATGTGGTTGGCATACCAAAAGCTGAGGCGCGGCAGCGTTTCATTCTGAATAAGATATATCGGGTTCAGGAAGGCACTACCGCTGAGGATTTGTTTATTGTTGATGAGAAAGCAAATAAATGGGCTGTAGAGGATGTCTCAGAAGCTACAGAGGGCGCTACTACTCACAGCGTTGCCCAGATAGTGTCGGGTGACGGGAGAGTCTGGGCGTTGATCCAGAAGTTCTAAACTCAAAAAGAACGCCGCTTTTAAGGGCGGCGTTCTTTTTAATTAAAAATCACAGGTTAAAAATGGTATAATTACCATTTTTAACTTTTAATTTTCAATTATTAATTTTCTAACAGTCGTAGTAGAGAGCAAACTCGTAGGGGTGAGGACGCAGCCGCATCGGGTTGACTTCATTGTCGAGTTTGTAGGAAATCCAGGTTTGGATGAAGTCTTCAGTAAATACGCCGGTTTCAGTTAAGAAACTGTGGTCTTTTTCTAAAGCTTCTAAAGCGCCTTCCAAGGAACCGGGAGTTGAAGGAATTTTGCTCAATTCTTCAGGGGAAAGGTCGTAGATGTCCACGTCCAAAGGTTCGCCCGGATCGATTTGATTCTTGATGCCGTCTATGCCGGCGCACAGCATGGCTGCAAATGCTAAATAGGGGTTGGATGTGGCATCGGGACAGCGGAATTCTAACCGCTTGGCTTTGGGGTTGGTTCCCGACAACGGAATCCGCACTGATGCCGATCGATTCCCTTGAGAGTAAGCTAAGTTTACAGGCGCTTCAAAGCCCGGAACTAAACGCTTGTAGGAATTGGTCGTGGGGTTGGTGATTGCCAAAAGTGCCGGTGCGTGCTTGAGAATGCCGCCGATGTAATGCAGTCCCATTTGACTGAAACCAGCATATTGATCGCCTGCAAATAGAGGCTGGCCGTCTTTCCAAATCGACTGGTGAACGTGCATCCCGGAACCGTTGTCGTTAAACAGCGGTTTGGGCATGAAGGTGATGGTTTTGCCGTATTTTTTGCCGACGTTTTTGATGACGTATTTGTAAGTCAGCAAGTAGTCGGCGGCTTGTACTAAAGTGGCAAAGCGGAAACCGAGTTCGCATTGACCGCCGGTGGCGACTTCGTGGTGGTGCTTTTCGATGGGTACGCCGCATTTTGCCATTGTCAGCAGCATTTCCGTTCTCATGTCTTGAGAGGTATCGGTTGGTGCTACTGGGAAATAACCTTCTTTGTAACGCGGTTTATAGCCGAGGTTGCCGCCTGCTTCTTCTTTGCCGGAATTCCAACGACCTTCGATCGAATCTACGTAATAGTAGCCGGAATTTTGGGTTTGGTCGAAGCGAACGTCGTCAAAAATAAAGAATTCTGCTTCCGGGCCAAAGAATGCTGTATCGCCGAGACCGGTCGAAAGCAGGTAGTCTATGGCTTTTTGGGCAATGGTGCGGGGACAGCGACTGTATGGTTCGCCGGTGCGAGGTTCTTTGATGCTGCAAATGAAGCTGATGGTCGGTTCTGCCATGAACGGGTCCATCCAAGCGGTGGTCGGATCGATGACCATCGTCATGTCTGATTCGTTGATGGCTTTCCAGCCCCTAATGCTGGAACCGTCGAAGGGTACGCCGTCTGTGAATGCGGTTTCGTCGATTTGGTCGTGGTACAGGGAAAGGTGCTGCCAGATCCCCGGCATATCGATGAATTTTAGGTCAACTATCTGGATCTTATTTTCTTGTATGTAGTTTAAGGCTTCTTGGGGTGTCTGGAACATGACTTACTCCTGATATTGGTTGTGTCTTGGCGATCTGCCGATTTCAGACTGTTTGGGCGATCGTAGGCCTTCAGTATCCACTATTTTGTATCTAGGGCTACAAAATTCAGAAATAGTGACCCAGTGCGACCCGGCAGTTTGAGATGCTTGCCCTGTGGATTATTTTTCGGCTGAACATACAAGGCAAACGGCTGAATTTTACGACAGTTTGCCGGGGATAGACTACCCTTCGTGAAAATCCTATCTCAAATCTTAATCAAACGCCGATTTGTAGTAGTCTACAATAGGCGGTCTGTCTCAGATAGCAAAGTATTGATAAAGATTTTTGGGAGAGAAACTTATGCGCGATGCAGTGACGAGCCTGATTGAAAATTATGATGTTGCTGGTAGGTATTTAGACCGAGATGGTATCGATCGGTTGAAATCTTATTTTGCAACGGGCACGGCACGGGTACAGGCGGCGGCGGCGATTAACAGCAATGCTGCGGCAATTGTCAAGCAAGCTGGTATTCAGCTATTTGCTGAACAGCCGGAACTGATCCGTCCCGGGGGAAATGCCTACACGACTCGTCGCTACGCGGCTTGTCTGCGGGATATGGACTACTACTTGCGCTATGCTACTTACGCCCTGGTGGCTGGAAGTACCGACGTGCTCGACGAGCGCGTGCTGCAAGGTTTGCGAGAAACTTACAATTCTCTAAGCGTTCCCATTGGCCCGACGGTGATGGGGATTAGCATTATGAAGGAGATGGTTAAGGCTCAAGTGCAAGCTGCTGGCTTGTCTGTGGGGCCTTTTTTGGATCAGCCTTTTGATTACATGATTCGCGAATTGAGCGAACAAGATATTTAACTACCAGCCGGGAAGTCCCTCGGTATATTTAAAGGGGATTAATCTGAGCGCTGCGCGAAGTACCCCGAATAAATTACCGCAGGGATGAAAGGCTCGTCGGGTGTAGGTACCCAAAGCGACAATTATTTCTGTATATCCCTTGATAATCTGGAAATACTCTGATACTATATTGGCAAGTGGAGGTGGAACTACCTCACTATAAAAAGCCTTTGAAAAAAAGGAAAAAGAAGCCTGCGGTCTAACTGTACTCAGTCTGTACTCAGTTGACCGTCAGGTTTGTTCACGTCAATTTGCTAGTTCTTTTAGCAGCAAATTCCGCTTGTTGCTTGCAGTTAGCAGCAGTTGGATCGATCGCTTTTTTTGACCTCACAGCCTCCAAGCGATCTTTTTTTATGGGTTATGCCATTTGAGATTAAAGATTTAAGATTAAAAATTATAGATTAAAAATTATAGATTAAAAATTTTAATAAGGGGGAATGACTAACGAATTAAGGCTTTGGAGCTTCCCTATAATTGCATGGTTGTTTGAAACTCGTGCTAAAAATCGCCAACACATCCCCAGACGAGGCATTTGTCCAGGGGATTTTTGCTTTGGCGCAGAGCGACTTGTGCGACGGTTGTTGCTTCTACTTCGCCGTTGGGGTAAAGAATGTGGATGATGTCACCGCTGACGAAGGCGAGGGGATTTTCTTGACAATTGCCAGGATTTCTGATAGGAAAGTTAATTGTTTTCATGGTCGATCGCCCTGATGGTATTTGTAGCGCTTTTAGCTGCATATAAATCATCCGCTAGTCGCAAAAATTATTGTGTGATTCTACGGATGTTTATCTGTGATAAAACTACACACTCAGAGCGATCTCAGTCACATCATGTGAGGTGGGGCGATCGCCCCGCGACAATGGAAAAACCAAAATAATCGCCAAAAATTAGCAGTGGGGCTTGTGCGTAAGTGCTAATCTGGTACTGTTCTTAACCCATTGGTGTCAACTTAACGTCAAACCCCATCACAGACTGCTGTGTGGCTATTAAATCTAGATCCCCCCTAGCGAGCGGGCGGGCACGGGGAGTAGGGGTCGCACCGCCCCTACGAAGGGGGGGACAAGAGTCTTTTCAAAGTCAACCCCTACTCCCCTTCTTTAGGGGGATTTAGGGGGATCTAGACTTAGCGTAAAAACGAGATTTCCCAAGGGTTTCAGGCGATTGTTGACATTAATGGTTCTTAACCCTATCCGTACAGATTAAAAACCTTGGCTAAACAGCGACTAGACACTTTATTGGTCAGCCTAGATTTGTGCAGTTCCAGACAGCAAGCTCAGGCCTTGATTCGGACTGGGAAAGTCTCCATCAACCAACAGGTAGTTGACAAACCGGGCACTGAGGTTGACATTGCAGCAAAAATTCAGATCAAAGAGCGATCGCGCTATGTTTCCAGAGGCGGCGACAAATTAGCCAAAGCTTTAGAAGTTTTTGCGATTCCCGTTGCAGGCAGAATTTGTCTCGACGGTGGCATTTCCACAGGCGGTTTTACCGACTGTCTCCTGCAAGCCGGCGCTGCCCTAGTGTACGGCGTAGATGTTGGCTACGGTCAAGCAGATTGGGGCTTGAGGAACGATCCGAGAGTAATTTTGAAAGAACGCACCAATTTGCGGTACATGACTGCTACTGAGCTTTACGGCAATTCACCCCCCCCAGCCCCCCCTTGTCAAGGGGGGGAGCAAAATTCACCCCCCCCAGCCCCCCCTTGTCAAGGGGGGGAGCAAGATTCACCCCCCCCAGCCCCCCCTTGTCAAGGGGGGGAGCAAGATTCTTTGCCAATAGGGGTTTATGCAGATTTGGCGGTAGTAGATGTGTCGTTTATTTCCCTGGATAAGATTTTACCCGCGCTGTGGGAATTGTTGGTACCACCGCGAGAAGCAGTGTTGCTGGTAAAACCGCAGTTTGAGGTAGGGCGGGAGAGAGTCGGGAAAAAAGGCGTAGTGCGAGACTCAGCAACTCAAGCTGATGCGATTTTTCAAGTGTGGAAGGCAGCCACAGCTTTAGGATGGCAGCAACGCGGCTTAACGTGGTCGCCTTTACTTGGCCCGGCCGGTAATATCGAGTATCTTTTATGGTTGGGGATCGATCGCGAACAGGAGCCAGAGCCGAGGGCGATCCTCTTCGAGGGCTGCGCTAACGAAGAGGATGTTGTGAAGGAACGGATCGCACAAGTTACCAAAGCGGCGGCGCGGGAACTTGTCGATCGATTGTAGATTGTAGATTGTAGATTGATTTCAAGATGTCAAGCTAATCTATTTTAAAAGTCAAATTAGGAACTCCAGATTGATCTAAAATTTCAATTTTTTTGTCAATCAGACTCCTAAACTTTCACAAGAGTGAATAATTCCATGCAATCATTCAAACAAGCCGGCTCGATTTTACTCTACGTTCTAGGTGCCATCGGATATGTAGCAATTGTAGCTAGTATTGTAGGCGTTTCAATGCTCATCAAGTGGGCAGCTCTGCTACTGGCAGACAAATTATTATATACAATTCTGATTATCGGGGATTTGTTGAGGGGTATCGAAATTATTGAACTGTTAAATATATTGGTATTTGCATTTATCGGTATGGGAGTGGGTGTGGCGACAAGGCTTCTACACCCTCAATACGGTCGCAAAATTAGTGCGGCTTTGTTGATAGTTATAGTTCCCTTAGTTTTCATGATTACGCCAGCCATCAGATATAATTCTTGGCTGGAAAAAGTAGGAGAATCCGATAAATTATCGCCTCCGGAAACTGCCACATTAACTAACTCATTTTTGAACAGAAAGGTAGGACTGCCTGGTTTTATCGGTTATTACGTATATAGTGGTCAGTTTCCGGTTATTCCGACGAAACAATCAGAGATGAAAGACCTTGACAGCTTTGAAAAAAAAGTTAATTCCAGATTTGTACAGTTCACAGGTATTGCTCCGACTATTGTTTCTTGGTCAATGCGGGTTTGTTTTTGGCTGATTAGAATATTTTACTTTTCTATAGCGGTAATTGCGACGATCGCGCATTTTAGGGAAGGTGTTAGAATTGCCAGACGGTAATACGATTTTCGATTTTGGATTTTCGATTTTCGATTAGAGAATTGGGAATTACTGATGAGTATGGTGGTTGGGAGTTTACCTACAGTTGCATACTTTTTTGACCATTGTGTAAGAAGAAAAGCATTAGGGTGAGTCAGATGCTAGCTCTTCGATTATTCACAAATAACCATCTGGTGACGCACCCTACTCAACTACTAGGGCAATTTTTAATTGCCAATTTTAAACTCTTGCTGCAGGCGATCGATAATTGTATTACGCTCGATGGTGGCGAGAATGTCTTGAATTACCGTATCTTGTCCAAGGGGGCCCCAGGTGCAGCCTTTTTCTAAATAAACTTGGGCGGCGCGACCGACAGCGTAGGTTCCGTAAGCTGCTAAACTAGCTTGAGTGACAGCAACTCCGGCAAAAGTAGAAAAGCCGATGTGCGGGGCCGCAGCGGCCGCAGTTTTGCCAAATCCCAAGAGGAAACTGCTACCCAATTCTCCCAAAAGTACGCCGCCAGCGCTGGAGAAAATAGTCTGCCAAAGTTTCCCGGCTTCGTAACCAGTCATAGGTAAGCCGTAAAGTCTCGATAAAGAGCGAATTAACGCTAAATCTGCGACACTTGCTCCCATTACATCCAAGAAAGCCACGGGATTTAAACCGACAGCCAAAGCTTTATATTTTGCAAATTGCCAGATTAAATCTTCGGCTTCTGTTTGCCGCAATTTGAGAACGTGACGGGCAATGTTTGCTTCGGCATCTCTAGCTTCAACTAAAGCATTTAGAGCGAGGAGCGATCGACCTTCTCTGTTAAGAATTGTCAAAATTTTATGTTTGAGTTCGTCTATCTGCGCGGGCGGCGACTCCCATTCGTAAGTGACTCTTCCGTCGGACCATTCCACCCGCACTTGCACCGGCGCTGGTTCGGCGGCTACCATGACTATTTCTAAAGATTTGGAAGTTTTAGGCGGTGATTTTACAGTAGATTTATCGGAGGAGTTGTTTGGGCGATCGGACAAATTTTCGCTATCTGTTTCCTCTATTACCGCAGCGGCTGCTAACTCTTCAGAATTTCCCAGCGCTTGCAAACTTTGGTAAATAGCTTTTCTGTCTAATTCTGGATACAGGTCAATTTTATTAAAAACTAAAATCACCGGTTTTTGAGCTGTTTGCAATTCGCACAGTGCTTGATATTCAGTTCGGGTAATATCGCCTGCAACGACAAACAGAATTAAGTCAGCTTGGCGAGTTACTTGTTTCGCCATTTCGCCGCGCACTTCGCCGCCAACTTCATCAAGTCCGGGAGTATCGATTAATTCTACTTGCACCCCTCCTTTCCCCCCCTTGGCAAGGGGGGGTTCCATAAGCCCCCCCTTGGCAAGGGGGGGTTGGGGGGGTTCCTCGCTGTCAAGGAAGGATAAAGGCACACTCCAGCGCACGGAACGCGGCCACTGAGTCACGCCGTTGAGAGGGCCTGTTTGCAGAATTTTATGACCTAAAAGCGCGTTTAATACGGCTGACTTGCCACGGCTGACTAAGCCGAAAGTAGCAATGCGGATTATGTTGTGGTCTAGTTTTTCTGAGGTGGAAGTTAAAATATCTAACTGATATTGCAGCGCCGCTTCTAATTCTGTATTATTCGAGTTTTTTTTGCCTTGGCGCAGGTGAGAGTAGCGCGCCAGGGATTCGCGCAAACTGGCACGGGCAAGAGATAAGCGATTTTCTTGAAGGGAATTGTCAGCCATTGGCGATCGGCTTGTTTAAGCAGGTATAATTGATCGTCGAATTATAAATCCTATTTCTTATTTTAATACAATTTAAAAAAAAAATCTAGCTTTTTAGTTACTAATTTTCCAAAAAATATTGAACGGGCATCTTGCCCATTCCACAATCACAAAAAATTTTTGTGGAACAGGCCGGAAAGCCTGTTCTTTTCCCTAACACTAGGCTCCGCCTCGGAAAATTTGATCGACGTTCAACTCCATGTTAGGAAATGTAGACGAAATAATGCGATCGCTCCCTCTGAACTGTGTAATCCTATACTCTCCGTCCACAAGCTGACAAACCGAAAGCGTGGGTTGTTTGGGGTCGCCAATATGACGTATACCGCCGAATCCAGCATAATCCGCAATCCAATATTCGAGAATTCCCATCATTTCGTAATCTGCCAACTTTTTTAGATAATCGTCGCGCCAGTTGGTACTGACAACTTCAACAAGTAGCGGGATAGATGTTCCTTGGGTGATTGTTGCTGACTTCAACCATAAGGGTTCAGATGCTAAAGCCTGACGGTTTAATAACAAAACATCAGGGATATATCCTGTATCTTTAGCTGGTGGCTTAACTAGCGCTTTCGAGGGAATGCGGTATGGAAGTTGCAGTTCGGTGTAGAGCAGCGTAAATTCTTGAACAAGGTATGCTGTGATATCTTCGTGTTCTCCTGTTGGCTGCATTTCAACCATTACCCCATCGTGAAGTTCGTAGCATCTGTTCTCAGCTTTGGATTCTATAAATTCTTCAAAGGTTAGTATTTTTGGTTGAGTTTGTATCATCGTGCAAACTGTCTTTGATTGTATAATAGAAGGAAGAAGGAAAATATTAACTGGTTCCCCTGCTCTGCCGGGGAACGGGCAAGATGCCCGTTCCACAACAAAAAACTGTCTTGTGGAACAGGCCGGAAAGCCTGTTCCTTTATTTTACTTAATTGACCGCCGACTTAAGGGTTTCGGGTCCAGATACCTGAGAGGAAAGGCGACTCGCCACTTGGTTGACGAAAGATTGCAAGAAAGAAACTTGCTGATTTTGCGTAAATACGGCTTGCAAAGTTTTAGTCAAATGGTCGATATTTAAAATGCCTATTCCAGCATTTTCCCCTTCTCGACTTTGGAAATATTCAATTAAACTCAGTCCAGCTATTCTGGTAAAATATGCTGCACTAATTCCCTGCACCGCGCCTCCTGCTACGTAGGTGACGGCATTGCTTTTCAGCAGTCCAGTAATAGTTTGGGTAGACATTTCTACCAACCCTAATTTAAACATTTGACTTGCCAAAGTTGCCGCTACTGTCTTAGCTTGGTCTAAGGAAAACTTTTGCTGGTAGATAGCGCCGAGGTCGATTACAAGTTGGGTACTGATGGCGGTTGTTGCTAGCAAGTCTAAAGCTGGAACCGGGTTAGTAAAGACGGCGGCGGCGGCGATGTACTGATATTGTTCGATAATGGGAAGTGCCCGATCGCGCCTGACTGCATTTAATAAGGTTTTCGCCTCTAACTTGATACTTGCAGCCTCGCGCACTGCACTCGCCCAGACCAACTGTTGCCGTTCTTCAGTTAAGATTTTAGTCAATCTTTCCGTCAGCCCGTCGAGTTGAGAGACTTGATTTTCGATGCGTTCTTGAACTGTGCCGTCCGCTTGGTGCTGCCGCACTTTAATAGAATTGGGAGAAGCTGCGATCGCAATTATCTCTTCTGTCCCCAATATTCCTTGCATTTTCTGCTGCAAAGAGTGCAAAACCTGCGACTGCTGTTCTGGCAAATATTGGTCTTGTTTGTTCCAGACTAGCAGCACGCGCTGACCTGCAGACGCTAGCTGAGATAATGTTTGAAATTCCGAATCTGTGATGTCGCCCGCTGTCACAAACAGCACTAAATCACCGTTGATTTTGGCATCGGCATTTGTATTAGCAAACAGCGCTGCTGTTTCTTGTAAACTAAGCTTTTGCGAGTGTTGAGAGACCCAATTAGAATTTAAAACTTGAATTAAGGCAGTTTTGCCGACAGCTTTGCCGCCAGTTACGGTAATCCGTAAATCTTGTCTATCTAATTCGCTTCTGAGCCGATCGAGCTGTGCTGTTAGATTAGCAGGATCAGCAGAGTTTGGAGCTTCTGAAGCGAGCAATTTAATTGCTGTTTCTGAAGTCGCGATCGCTTTTTCGGCTGCTTCCCGGTTGGCCAGGGGTTGCGGGAGTGCGAGTTCGAGTTTGGGGGATTGTTGCTTCCACCACCAATACCCCGCACCGGCAGCCGCCAAGCCGATGAGTGCCGTTTCGCCCATTTCTGAACCCGAATGCTGTAGAGTTTCCAGCAGCCACAGCGCTGCTGAAAGTCCTATTCCGCCTATCAAAATCGGTCGCCGCAAGTTAAGTGTCATTTTTTCCTTCCTGTGGGTATTGTCACCAAGCTTAACCTTCGCCGGCTTGGCCTCCCTCCCTATATTCCATCGTACCTCTGCGGCATCCAAACTGGCAGGCGGGCGATCCGACTTTTTGCGATCGGGATTTGCGGCCCCGGCGACAATCAACTTTTTGCACTTCTACAAAGGGGGAATGAAGGGCTGAAGCCGTCACTACAAACCAATAGATTTTTACAGGATTTTGCAAATATAATAGTTGATTTTGGCTTTATGTTGGTAATGCTTGAGATTGTGATTCAAAAATATCAATTATTTGTTTGGGAATTGCTCGCGGGCGCATGGTGGTCACTTCAACCCAAACCCAAAGCGCCTCTGCTTTTAACAATATTTCGTCACTTCCAGCCAAGCGAATTTCGTAGCGGCGGACAGCGCGCGGGCCGCGCATTTGTTCGATCCAAGTGGATATCTCCAATCGATCGCCCGAGGCTGCCGATCGCAAATAGTCAATCTCTATCCGCCGCATGACAAAGACGCCGCCCAATTCCCGGTAGCGATCGAGTGTAAATCCCAAGTGTTCTAAATGTTCGATCGCAGCGTGTTCTAAATAATGCTGGTAGACAGCATTATTTACGTGACCGAGGGCGTCCATTTCGTAATGGCGCACTCTAATTTGTGCAGTAAATGGTGCCAATTTCTCACCTTTCCACTTGTTGCGGTATTTTGTAGTTCCGAGTGCGATCGCGCTCTGGGTCGATACTCGATCGGAACTGATTGCAAGTTACACTAATCATAGTTGAAACGCCACTACTTCCAGGTTAATATTAGTCGTGGAAGCACGATCGGTGAGCACCTTGGTTTTTTAACCACAATACACTGGCTTAAAACCCTCAGTCTCGGTTAACCCAGTTTCGTGGTTCTGAGTGCGTCCCCGACTAAACCTTTGAGAAATCGGACGGGTAATTGTTTAGTCTCCCAGACAAATCCCTAAACCGCGGGCAGTTTTAACCAGAGTACCATCGAAGTCTACAGGTCTGTATTTGGCGATCGCATCTTCCAGAGGAACGCTCACAACTTCCCGCTTTTGCCAAGATACCATGCAGTCGTATTTCTCTTCGGCAATTAAATCAACTGCTGCGATGCCAAAAGCAGAAGCAATTAATCTTTCTAGCGATGAAGGAGTTCCTCCGCGTTGAATGTGTCCCAAAACGGTGACGCGAGTTTCTGCACCGCTGCAGTCAGAAATTGTATCAGCTAAATACTGACCAATTCCGCCTAATCGACTTTGACCTAAACGATTTGTGTGCATTACTAATTCGCCTTCTTCAGTGCGAACTGCCTCCGCTACTATAATTAAACAGTAGTTTTTTCCCCGGTCTTGGCGTTCTTGGATTTGGGCACAGATTTTGGAAATTGTGTAAGGGATTTCGGGAATCAGAATTATATCAGCTCCCCCTGAAATTCCGGCACTAATTGCAATATGTCCGGCGTCGCGTCCCATGACTTCAACAATCATAACGCGGCTGTGACTGGCCGCAGTAAAATGCAAGCGGTCGAGTGCTTCAGTGGCAATATTGACAGCAGTATCAAAACCGATGGAACGCTCGGTAATTCCGACATCATTATCAATAGTTTTAGGAATAGCAACTAAATTCAAATTACCTTGTTGAGCAATCTTCCTGAGAATGGCGAGACTGCCATCGCCACCAATGCCAATTAAGGCATCCAGACCTAGTTGATGATAGCCTTCGATAATGTCCTCAGCCCGATCGCGTAGAGTCCCATCCGGCATCGGGAAAGCAAAAGGGTCGCCCTTATTTGTCGTGCCTAGCATCGTACCACCAATGGTGAGCCACGAGTCTACTTTCTCAATATCCAATGGAATTGCTTCAGGGGGACGACTCATCAATCCGTTGGTGGCTTGACGAATCCCCATCACTTTCCAATTGTAAGTTCCCGTTGCGCGGTAGACAACGGCTCTAATAACTGCGTTTAAGCCTGCACAGTCACCCCCGCTGGTGAGGATACCGATACATTTTTGTTCTCCCATAATTGCCCGACTTTTGTTACTCTGAATATGAGTTGATATTTTTAGATCCCGATCGTCCAATCCTGATTTTAGACGTAAATAGGTAGGCAAAAATAAACTTTACTCTGTAACAGAATGTAAAGCTATCATAACTTTTGTGATTGCTTTCATAAGATATCGCTCCTTTGGGGAGCGTTTCACTCGTTTTTGACTACTTATGTATTTTCAAGCTTCATCGACCTAATTGAGTGCCTCATCTCTGAAGCATTCCACAAGTTCGATCGCCAACTTGCGTAGCATCGCCAATCACCGTCTCCAACAAAACATCAATTTTACTTGGGATTGAGGCGTTTAGAAACTTGGTTAATTATACCGCTGAGAATAGCACCGCCCATAAGAATTCCGAGGGCGGGATTAAATACGGGCTGCCAGAGACTGTACCACAAATCAAAACCGAGATTCACGCCAGTCGATCGACCTGCTACTGCGATCACAAACCACCCAAAAATGGCAAAGACGAAAAACACATCAGCTACTAAAAACAAGTTGAGCAAGTTAAGAAATTTATCTTTCATTGTCGAGGGTTCCTTTTGAGTGTATATGTGTCAAGTTTTGGCAAGCGGTTGGTAATGGAGCGGATTGATAGCTGCAACTGGCGATCGAATAAAGATAAAATATCATTCAATTGTTTTCGCGCACAGGCTGTCAAAATATGGTTCGCTATACACTTCCTCAAAGCCCCGAAATTATTTTAACTGTCAAAGGGAAAGATTCAGCCAAAGCCCGCGAAGAAGCGATGGATCGGCTGATGGAGCTCATGGATGAGGGCAAGCTGCCTACGGAACTCGTGGAGGGATTTGGGCCCAAGCAGTTTGTTGAAGTTAAGGATATCGAAGATGCTGCGTCTGAAGGCGAGGACGCGATTACTGAAGCAGTGCAGATTTTGAGCAATTTGGCAAGTCTCAAATTGAAAGTGATGGAATCCCGCGAAGAAGCACTCAAAATCCGGGCGGCGATCGACATTTTGTTTACAGATGAGGCTGTGACTGCCGAGGAAATTAGTCGTTTGAAAGATGGTTTCAAGGTTCTCAAAAACTTTGCTCAAGCTAACGTCCGCTATCGAGAAGCTAGAAGTAAAGCCGAAGAAGCGCGGGCAATTCTCGACGAAGCTTTGCAATCTGTCGAACCGGAAAACAAGGCGCAGAAATCCGCGAAATAGTAGCAGGTTGCATTGACACTCACATCTTGCACCATTCTCGCTTAACAGGCAAGATCCCTGTTTCACCAGAAAATTCACTCTTTGTGGAACAGGCCGGAAAGCCTGTTCCTAAAAAAACTGATTGAGAATGGTGCAATATCTCAGTTGAAACCTATTTCTGTCATTGCGATCCGAAGGGAAGCAATCGCAAACCTCGGCGATTGCTTCGTTTTTTTTATTCGGACATATAATAACTCTGCTGGCAGACATAATATTAATTATATCCACATTTAAATCTGGGAAAAATTGTGAGCCAACAAACAGAACCTCTTAGAAACTCGATGTCAGGCAGCTTGTTGCTGGCTAAACAGTTAGGTTTTCAACCAAGAACTGTGATTGATGTCGGTGCCGCCTTGGGAACTTTTAACCTTTACGAAACTTTCCCCAATTCGCGACATTTGCTAATTGAACCCATCGCCGAAAATGAACCTTACCTCGCCAAAATTTTCCGCAAGCTCAAAAGTGCAGAATACATTATTGCTGCAGCGACCAAAGAATCGGGAGTTTTCACCCTCAACGTCAGTCCCGGTATGGTGCATTCTTCACTTGCTGAAAATCGCGTTACTGACAGCAGCAATCCTTATTTGAGGAACATACCAGCAATTACCCTGGATGGAATATGCAGGGAAAGAAACTTGCCAGGCCCGTATTTAATTAAAGTTGATGTAGACGGACAGGAATTAGATGTTTTAGCAGGAGCAACTGAGATTTTGCAGCAGACTGAATATGTAATTGTAGAAGTTACTTTATTCGGTCAGATGTATGATGTAATGAGTTTTATGAAGTCCCAAGGCTTCGCAGCTTACGATATTGTTGATTTGTCATATCGCCCGATTGATTCAGCTTTGTGGCAAGTTGACATGGCTTTTGTTAAGGAATCCGGTCACTTCCGAAAAGAGAGGGGTTACGCGACAGGAGAACAGGATATCGAAGCACTTAACTCGCATCTCAAAGCTTATCGGGAAAGTTTCATCCAACACATTGAGACTCATTACAGCGACCCAATAGACCCGGAACCACAGGTCAATCAAGTTGTTTTGGGCGAAGATTATGTCATCATTTAACTCAAGTTGCTTTCATCTGATACCAAATCCTGGTCGCACTTCGCACGCTTATTTAATTAATCCGAAACATCTCAAAAACTGGTTTTCTAAATGCTGCTATTGCCGTCTATAAGCTTGCAATCAGCAGTAAATTGGCTTTCATTGGATATCAGAAAGTGAGAATGCCCTAATGTGGCAGGGCGGTTTCATTCTCTTGTAGGGGCAAACCCCCCGTGGTTGCCCCGATGCCTGAAATACCCATGAAATCATCTGTGGGTGAGGGCGGGCACGGGGGCACCGCCCCTACAAAAGCCTGATTTTCCGTAGGGGCAATCCCCCCGTGGTTGCCCCGAAACTACAAAAGCCTGATTTTCCGTAGGGGCAATCCCCCCGTGGTTGCCCCGAAACTACAAAAGCCTGATTTTCCGTAGGGGCAATCCCCCCGTGGTTGCCCCGAAACTACAAAAGCCTGATTTTCCGTAGGGGCAATCCCCCCGTGGTTGCCCCGAAACTACAAAAGCCTGATTTTCCGTAGG
>NZ_JAUBOX010000050.1:0-55566 GCF_036700445.1 Microcoleus sp. T3_B1 | reverse complement strand
CTCATTACCAGAGGGAGAGGAAGACCCAGAATTCAAGAAAAAGCCAGAAATAGCCATAAATTTAATCGACAAAACCTCCTTCGAGAGGCTATAAACCAGGAATAGTCTTGATGGATGCAGGGTATGGTAATAACACCAGTTTTTTACAAGAATTAGAAAACCGCAAATTAAAATATATCGGAGGAATCGCCAAGAATCGCAAAGTAATAATTCAAAAAACCGAAAATGAAACAGAGGAAATTCGAGTAGACAACTTAACAAAAGCTTTACCTGTAGGGGCTTTCACAAAAATTCAACTCAATCTCGAACGACCGAGAACAGTATGGGTAGCAATTAAGGAAGTCGAATTATCAAAATGCACAGGTAAGAAAGTAATAGCCATCGTCATGAATGCAGAGACTTTCGATACCGCGACTGAAATAGATTATTTGATGAGTAATGTTGACTTATCAACAGCGACAGAGGAGTGGATAGTAAAAACTTATTCACAAAGAAATTGGGTCGAAGTTTTCTATCGGGAAGCCAAGGGCTGGTTGGGGTTAAATGAATATCAAGTCAGAGATGAAATCAGCCTGAAAAGACATTTCATTATGGTGTTTTGTGCCTACACTTTCATTCTCTGGCATACCTTAACAGGAGGATTAAGGCGCAAATGGGCAAACAAACCTTTAAACACTTTTAGTGATGCACTCGAAGCATTTCGGACAGCCATATCTTTTAGGTTTGTGAAATGGTTGAACCAAAATTGGGACGTATTCTCCGCTTATAAAGCCAGTTTAGGCTTTGTTTGGGCTTAAAATTTGTTTAAGTCCCGCTAAAAGCTTGTAGAAACCGGGCTCCTCGCCCCATGCGTGAATCTCAGAAACCGGGTTTCTCTCGATATTTCTCATCACCCAACCAAAAATTCGTAGAAACCCGGTTTCTCGCCCCATGCTTAAATCTCAGAAACCGGGTTTCTCTATGCTTCACCCATCCCCAGCGAAAATTTAACAACAGTTCGATCGTGTTTCGAGCGCCCTCATCTGGCAGGATGAAGCATTTTAAATTTGGGCGATCGCGAGTATAATAGTAAATAGCTAAAAGAGGAATTTTAGATATGGAATTGAATGAGTATTTTGATTTCTTGGCACCAGATGATATTCGCATTAAAGGACACCGCATCGGGATTGAGACGGTACTGTACGAGTACCTGCATCGGGAACGCACCGCCGAAGAAATTCAGCAATTCTATCCATCTCTAACTTTGGCAGAGGTTTATGCGACTATTTTGTATTATTTGGAGAACAAAGAAGCAGTAAGTCGATATTTGGAAGACTGGTTGGAGTGGTCGCACCAGCAGCGAAAAATGCAAGCAGCAAATCCCCATCCGGCTGCCGAAAGATTGCGAAAATTGAAAGCAGAATGGGCAAAGCAAACCGCGAACCAGAGTGATTGAGAAATGGCGTTTAAATATTTGATGGATGAGAATGTTACTCCCGTTTATGCTACACAGCTTCACCGGAAACGGCCTGATTTAGTAGTTTGGTCGGTGGGTGACATCGGTACGCCTCCGAAAAGTACGCTCGATCCTGATATCTTGGTGTGGTGTGAAGAGCATAACTTTATTTTGGTGACGAACAACCGCAAGTCAATGCCCGTGCATTTGGTAGATCATATAGCTGAAGGTAGGCATATTCCAGGGATTTTTATTTTGAACTCAGATTTAAGTATTGGGCAAAATATTGAGGAATTGATTTTGATTGCTTATGGTTCGTTCGATGATGAATATCAAGATCGGATCGTCCATCTTCCTTTAACATAAACGGGACTTATGCGCGGGGGATAGGCCATGCGTGAATCTCAGAAACCGGGTTTCTCTCGATATTTCTCGTCACTCAACCAAAAAATTCAGAGAAACCCGGTTTCTCGCCCCATGCGTAAATCTCAGAAACCGGGTTTCTCTCGATATTTATCGTCACCCAACCAAAAAATTCAGAGAAACCCGGTTTCTCGCCTCAATGCCAAAAATTCCTGTCACAATAAAATGAATCCTAGCAAGAGACAAAGGGCATGACGCGAGAGGAAGCAGGGCGGCGAATTGACCAAGCAGCCGAGGAACAATTGACGGAACTGGATTTGGCGGGGTTGGGGTTGGAGGAATTGCCGCCGGAGATAGGCAAGTGTACGGAGCTTGAGAGGTTGGTGTTGGGAAATTTTGCTATGATAGTTTGAGCGATCGCACTATTATATATTCCGTAAATTACCAGCTATGAACATTCAGTTGGTTGACTCCTTAATTCAAGTCATTGAGTCGCTGACACCTGAAGAGAGTTTGCTATTCCAAGAAAAACTCTCGGCTAGGGCGATTCAGAGTACGCCTGGAGTCTGTGGAGGAAATGCCCGGATTCGCAACACCCGCATTCCTGTTTGCACACTGGTTTCGCTTCACCAACAGGGGGCCCATGAGGCTGAGTTACTTCGGAATTATCCAGGTTTGTCGGATCGCGATTTAGAGAATGCTTGGCGTTATTACGATCGCCACCGCGAAGAAATCGATCGCGTTATTGTTTCTCATCAAACAGATGATTGAAAGGGTGAGGCTTTATTAAGAGTGAAAATTTCCAGATCGTAACGCTCGATGTTGGCGTAGCCTTTTTCCTCAAACAGGATATTTCCCTCATTCCAGCAATCCGGCAGGGGTTGAAACCCCTGCCTCAAAGTGAAAGTCCTCTCAAAGAGGACTAATGAGTTTTTCAGTCCTCTTTGAGAGGACTTTCGCTATTAGACAGGGAATTCATTCCCTGGCGGACTGTCGGGTGGGCGAGAAGGCTCGGTGGACTGACAGCTTAAGTTGTCACACCTTGGTCACTGCCGTGTAGTTATTCCCCTCTACTAACCAAAAATTCCTGTCACAATAAAATGAATCCTACCGAGAGACAAAGGGCATGACGCGAGAGGAAGCAGTGCGGCGAATTAACCAAGCAGCCGAGGAAAAATTGACCCAACTGGATTTGTCGGGGCTGGACTTGGAGGAATTGCCGCCGGAGATTGGCAAGTGCACGCAGCTTGAAACGTTGCGGTTGGGGGAGAAGTTCTATGAAGAGAAAAGAGAATTGGTTAGGAATAAGTTAACTGAGTTTCCTGATGCTGTTCTTCAATTAACCAACTTAAAAATACTTAACCTCAGTCACAATCAGATTACCTGCATCCCAGGGGCGATCGGGCAACTGTCGAATCTGACACTGGTTAACCTCAGTAGCAATCAGATTACCCAAATCCCAGATGCGATCAGCAAACTATCAAATTTGACATGGCTGCTCGTCAGTAGCAATCAGATTACCTCCATCCCAGATGCGATCGGGCAACTGTCCCATCTGACATTGCTTGACCTCGGTGACAATCAAATTACCTCCATCCCAGATGCGATCGGGCAACTGTCGAATCTGACAAGGCTTTACCTCAGTTACAATCAGATTACCTCCATCCCAGATGCGATCGGGCAACTGTCGAATCTGACACGGCTTGACCTCGATAGCAATCAGATTACCTCCATCCCAGAGGCGCTCGGGCAACTGTCGAATCTGACAGGGCTTTCCCTCCGTAGCAATCAGATTACCTCCATCCCAAAGGCGCTCGGGCAACTGTCGAATCTGACACGGCTTTCCCTCCGTAGCAATCAGATTACCTCCATCCCAGAGGCGCTCGGCCAACTGTCGAATCTGACACGGCTTTCCCTCAGTAGCAATCAGATTACCTCCATCCCAGAGGTGCTCGGCCAACTGTCGAATCTGACACGGCTTGACCTCGATAGCAATCAGATTACCTCCATTCCAGAGGCGATCGGGCAACTGTCGAATCTGACACTGCTTGACCTCCGTTTCAATCAGATTGAAAAGATTCCTGAATGCTTAGAAACACTGCCACAACTTAAATACCTCGATCTTCGCCACAATCCCCTGCCCGTTTCTCCAGAAGTTCTAGGGTCTGCAAACCAGAACGAAGAACCCGGTACTCCCGCCGCCATTTTCAACTACCTGCGCCAACTCCGCAGCGGCGAAGTCCGCCCCCTCAACGAAGCCAAAGTCCTCCTCGTCGGGCAAGGCAGCGTCGGCAAAACCTCCCTGATCAACCGCCTCATCGACAACAAATACAACCCCAACGAGCCCCAAACCGACGGACTCAACATCACAGACTGGAAAATTACAGTCAACACCAAACAAGTCAAACTCAACGTCTGGGACTTCGGCGGACAAGAAATCTACCACGCCACCCACCAATTTTTCCTTACCAAACGCAGCCTCTACCTCCTCGTGTGCAACTGCCGCACCAGCGAAGACGAAAACCGCCTCGAATACTGGCTGAAACTGATCGAAAGCTTCGGCGACGCTTCCCCCGTCATCCTCGTCGGCAACAAGTGCGACGAACAACCCCTGGACCTCAACCGCAAAGCCTTGCGCGACAAATATCCCAACATCAAAGCCATTCTCGAAACCTCTTGCCAAAGCGGAAGCGGAATCGACGAACTCCGCAGCGCCATCCACACGGAAATCTCCGAACTCAAACAAGTCTACTAAAAATCTGCTATACTATTCTAGGAAGTAGCCGCCTACAGTTGGCGGCTGCTCATAAAAATGCACATAAGTGCAGAAATCTAGAATCCGTCTAGAAAACCCAGAACCTTGACAAACCAATAGTTTCAGGAAGAACAACCTATGAGAGCCGATAAACGTCCTCAACAGTCCTGCGATGTTAGTGTCACCCGTGACGGTAAATCACTCCGATTAGGGTTTCCTAAGCGTCACACGCCGTTATGGGAACAGTTAAAAGGTAAATCCCTTAAAGGAAAGCCTAGTTACCTGTACCTGACTAAATACGGGTTTAGTGCTGACAATCCAGAGGACTGGAAACGGGCTACCCAGTTAGCGATCGCTATGGAGGCTGACCTTGACCACACTGAATGGGAGAAGCTATTTGACCCGACACTTGCCAAGTACGGCTTAGGGGGAGGTAAATATGCCAAACTGGCCGATGTACTTCAATTACCAGGTACAGTACAGCTTGAACCCGAAATAACAGTAGGGGAGATGTGGGAAGCTTACCTAGAGTGGAAAAAGACTGTTATTGAGGAAACAACGTTCAAAGTCAGGTATGAGACACAATTCTCAAATTTGATTTACGGTAAAATCTGGAACAATCAAACCAAAGCATTTACTCAGTCAGGATTAAGCATTGATTTAATCCGATTGGATGACAAACAAAATTTGATTCTAGTATTGTCTAGAATCAAATCATCAAAAAAAACGTATTTTTTGTCTGAGTTAAATCAGGCATTTGAGTTTTCCAAATCCAAAGGGATGTTGGTTAATGCAACCACCGAAAACCCGTTTGCACTTGATAAGTTCAGCACACCCGCTGTTACAACGCAGCAAAAGTACGCATCTAAAATAGTAAACGGAGAGGAAAAAGAATGGCACGAGGTGTTAGACGAAAAAGAACTTGAAGACGACCGACGTGCTTTTAGTAAGGAAGAATGCAAGATTATTATCAAGGCTTTTTATGAATCCAAGTCTAAAGCTGTAATTCTGTACGCTCCCTTGATCGAGTTTTACTTTTTAACCGGGTGTAGAACTTCTGAAGCATTACCTCTCACGTGGAAGGATGTTGATTTAGAGCGCAATTTAATTCGGTTTAGCAAGTCGCTAGGCTCGTCAACAAAAAAGGTAAAAGAAACCAAAACAGGTGAGGTAAGACTTTTCTACTTTAGTGAGAATTCTCGATTAAGGGAGCTATTGTTAAAGTTAAAAAGTGAAAGTTCAAGCGAGTTAGTTTTTCCAAACAAAAAAGGGAAACACAGACTACAATCGAGCGTTGCACAAACTTGGAGAGGGTACAAGCAAAAGAGAATACTCAAAGATGGTACTGAGACAGATTACTGGTATTTCGGAGTAGTTGCTCGATTAGTAGAGGAAGGCAAGATATCAGGCTATCTCTCCCTATATCATACCCGTCACACTTACATCACGCTTACAGCACAGGCTAACAAGCACAACAACAACGCACTATTACATATTGCTACTTCCTGCGGTAACAGTGTAGATGTAATTCTCAGGCACTATCTGGGAGTAAGTGAAGAAACTAGAATCGTAGAAGCTTTTTAGCCCCAGCTACCTCCCAGCCTACCGCCCCCCTTAATAAGGGGGGTTTTTTATTGGCTATTTTTTGCCTTGCCTGTTTGTGTCTCTGCCTGTATTTTCTGGCGTAGCCGCCAACAGTTGGCGGCTATTCGTAAAAATAGAGATAAATAAGCAGTGAACTTAATATCAAGTATTCACTTGTGTCACGTGAGTGACAGTAAGTAGTCCCGTTCTGTTGGCAACAAAACTTAACAGTTGCAGTATTGACACTTTAGCCTGAATGCTGCGATCGTCAAAAGTAAGAGAAAGCAACACAGCCACCGGGTTGCACCCCGATGACTGCTGTTTTCTCAATTGGTTCAAGCAATTGAGAATATTATTATGTCACAACAGTCCGCTTCACGTACCCCACGATCGGCTTCTTTTAACTATTCGTGGGATAAGCCCCTTGCACTCCGTTGGTATCGAGATGCCGTGTTTGATGGTATCCGCCACACCGAGGCTTTTGCCTGCATTGATATCGGTACTGGCGTTAAGCCGTGGTTGCACTACTACCAGGCTCCCGTGCTATTACCGGAACAGGTAGATGCCCTTTATGACGTTGAGCCAAAAACTACCGATCGCCTAATCCGCAACTTTGAACCACAACTTGTAGGGGATGGCTTGTTCAGTTGTCCCGAAACCTTCATTGAACACTCGGAACCCGTACTCGGTATCTGCTGGATAGGAAAACCCCACCTCAACTACCTGTTGCCCCCACGGGCCGTACTTAAGCTGGCCTGTTGGATGCCAGCAACTACCGAGGTGCTGCGGGTACTAACGTGCCTCGAAGCGATCGCAAAAAAGGCATATGAGCCACTACCGGAACCGGTGAGGATGAGCCAACACTACAAGGTAGTCGAACGGCGAACCGCCCCCAAGGATAAATTGGTAATGGTACAAGAAGCGCAAGAGCTAGGGCTTTACGCCTATGCCAAACACTTTGGGGACTTGAAGTCGGGCATCACCTACAGTCGGTTGCTTACTCACTACAAACGGGGTGGACAGTTCCCGCCCACACGGCAAGAGCTTAATGATTTGTTGATTGAGTTTTAGGTTGGTATCCGATCGGTAAGGTCACAAGTAAAAAAGCTAGAGTCACATCATCTGCATAGTGTGAAGCTAGCTTTTCTTTTTTTGTGAGCATTTTTACAAGTAGCCCCCTACTGTAGGGGGCTACTCTAGGAAATACACTTACTTACTTAAGCACCTGTTATACAAAGTAAGAAAAATGCGTCTTGTGTATAAATTTTGTGAGATTTAGTGTAAATTTCTCTCACGCTGTATAGACTTTAATACACGAGAAAATAATCCTAACCCTTATAGGGTTCCGGAAGAATTATAACGCTGTATAAGCTTTATTTGTGGGATATTTGCCATCCCCCGACAGGTTACAATTTCAACAGCAGAATTTGCCCGCTTGTACCCGCAGGCAAAAAAAAGGCTCTCGCTGTCCCTAAATAGCGTTAGCTGGTGAAGAGAGACAACAAAAACCCAAAAAACCTGAACCAAATTTAACTTATTTTCTAGACTTTTTCTAGAAAGTCCCCTTGCCGGAAGGGTATATCACGGCATCAATTCACTAGCTAAACACTAGGGATAGCGGTTAATCACCTTACTTGCAGGAACAACCGCTATGGATAGTATACCATCATCTTCTACAGTTGTTGCCGCTACCCGCAACAAATCTTTACTCAATGCCGCTGACAAGGACTATTTAAGAGTCGAGCGAAAACTTCCTCTGGATTGGATATATGCAAACTGTGGTAGTGCTGACATCCCGAAAGCCACGGTATTGCTGGGATATGAGGCTAAATCACCCTGTATAGTTTTTTACGGCAACCTCGAACAACTGCAACTACGGCCAATTAACCCGTGGCCGTCAAAGGACGGAAAGCTTCCTAAATATCGCACCCCTAAAGGTGAATACGATGCTTTCCTTGCCAAGCATCCAGAAGTCGAAACATATTGGACTGATTTAGAGGCTCTTAAAGCCCGATGCTTCACCATTAACGGCAAACCCTACCTACTCATCACCGAGGGGTGCATAAAGGCAATTAAGGGCTGTATGTGGGATATCCCTACGGTAGCCCTAATGGGGATAGATATGGGATTAACCCCAAAGGCAAAGGGTGAACCCGACTTGATACCAGGGCTGAAACGATTAGCTGAAGCGGGTTTTAACTTTATCATCTCTTATGACTCCGATCCACCTGAGAAGGTGGAAACCATAAAGAATGTTCGCCGTGCCGAAAAAACCCTCACTAAACACCTGAAAGCCTATGGCTGCGAGGTACTATCGGTTACAGGCAATTGGAACCACGAGGACGGCAAGGGGATGGATGATTTCATCAATAATCAAGGGATTGAGGCCTTCAGGGCAATACTGATGAAAGCTAGTAATGTAGTTGAATCACCTGACACAACTGATAGTGATACACCAACAAAAAAGAAAAAGCCACCGACACCGCGAGAAGCAGCGGCCCGGTTAGCCGAACAATATGGGCATCAGTGGAAATATGATGACGAACAAAAAACGTGGCGGATATACTCCGGTAAACACTGGGAAAAGGTAGGGATAGGGCCGTTTAAGAGTTTGGTCAAAACCACTATTGACGCAAAAAACATAAACTACAGCGGGATTGAGTATATTAACAACGTGGTGGAATTGCTCCAATGTGACTTGCGACAAATCCGCTGGCAGTATTGGGATAGAAAGCGTTACATCAACTTTAGTAATTGCGTTCTAGATGGTAATACCCTCACAACTCAACCGCACTCACCGGGTACGGGGTTTACCTCGTTCTTACCCTTCGACTACAAGCCACTAGAAGGCGATTTAAGCGACCCGTTAGAGGCTTTACGGGTAAATTGTCCTAATACCCATAAATTCTTCAGGACGGCGATGCAAGACGATGAGCGAAAAATGTTTAAGTTGCTAGCCATTGCTAACGCCATACTCAAACATCGGTTTTTCGACTTGCAGATGTTCGTTCACTTGGTCGGAGCGCCGGGTTCCGGTAAGGGTACTTTTACTCGGTTGATGGAGAAAATGGTTGGACGGGAGAACTTTAAGGGCTGCCAGCTCGATCGCCTAAGTGACGGATCGACTAAGGCATCAGTTGTGGATAAACAATTGGTAGTGTTTGCCGATGAACGAAAACCCGTAGGTATTGACTCGATTCTCAGTTTTACGGGTGGAGATGCTGTTAGTTACCGGGAATTGCACACTCCGGCCGCCGATGCGTTTTTCTACGGGTGCTTCCTCATCTGTAGTAACAAACCCATATTTGTGGGTGACACTACCGGGCTAGAGCGTCGGTTGTGCCTGGTTCACTTTGATAACCCCATACCTACCGAAAAACGCGACCACGCTATCGAAAGTGAGTTTGAGGCAGAAATACCCGCATTGATTGGAATAGCCCTCTCCCTCGCAAATAGCGCCGTTACTCAAGCGATACGCGGTATCGGAGCCGAAAAGATTGCTGAGTTCAAATATAAGGAATGGGAGATGAAAGTCGAAACAAGCTCGACCGCTGCATTCTTTGATATGGAACTGGTACTAGACCCGGCCGCTACTACCCGCACCGGGAAGCTTTACGAGGCTTACAAGGATTTTTGCGAAGAGAGTGGGTTCTCGAAAGTAAGTATTGTCAAATTCCCCCGCTTGCTTGCCGACTTGCTGACAGACGAGAATTTACCCTTTACCCGACATCAGGGTGCACAAGCCTATTTTGAGGGATTGAGGGTGAGAGAAAAGTCGGATAACCATATCACTCACTCCGAAACTTTAGTCGGGATTGAGGGAGTTAGCGAGGGAGTTGCAGGGAGTTTGCAGGGAGTTGGGGAGGGAGTTGAACCCCTACCAGATATACCTTTGAGGGAGTTGAGGGAGTTAGACCCTAAAGTTTCAAACGGAAACAAAAATAAAGAAAATTATCTGCCAGATAAGGAAGAAAGTGATCGAGAAAGTGAGTTAGAAAAAGATTTACCCCCCCAAACTCCCTCAACTCCCTCAAACCCAGTACCAGTAACGATTCAAACTCCCTCAATAACTCCCTCCCAAGTGCCACCACCCCCCCCCTCAACTCCCTCAAACCCGACTAAAGCCGATATGCAAACCACCGCCAACAGACAGCGGGCTGAAAGGATGGCCGACGAGTACCGGGAAGCAAAAGCGAGCGGCGATACCGAAAAAATGGAAGAGATAAAGAAATTTATTGAAAGTACCGATGGACTTCACTTGAGGGGATTTTTCAAGCGAGCACTTAATGGGACATCCCCTACACAACAGCCCGCACCGAGGCCTTCCCGTATTTTGGAGGTAGGCGATCGGGTTGTTGTAGTGAAGCCCGGCGATCGCGCTAAGGGCGTTAAAGGGGAAATTACCAAAATTACCAATTACCCCACTTATACGGGCTTGCGGGTACAATTCGACAAAGAAGTAGCATTCGTAAGGGAACAGGAGTTCGTCGCCGGGGATTTGATGTATCTCTCCGAAAAGTAGTAGTTTCGAGTGTCATCTACCTACAGCCTAACTTTCTACCCCTAGTCACTTGTGTCGCGTGACTAAACACTTGACAGAACTAAAGCATCCGTGCCAGTCTGTTAATAATAAATCACCTGACACAAGTGAAATAACTAAAAACATTAATGACGCTAGCCTAGCCAACCTCAAGCACTATGAGGGTAAATGGGAACACGGGCAAACCCGCACTATCCGAGTACCGATCGCCCTAGCAGATCGGGTGCTGACTATAGCTCGACAACTGGATAGTGGAAAATCATTTGACACAAGTGATTTACCTGATGCTGCTGTCTTACTCAACCAATTGAAAGCTAAGCGCAAAAAGTCTAAATGCGACCTAGCGGACGTAGAAGCAATTTTGGATATGCTGGGTAGCCTGTTACCTTAACTGATGACGATCGGCTGGCACGGCAGTGCGATCGCGTCAGTCACGCTATGTGTATGTTGTGATTGTAGGTTTTCGGCTTCTGACCGGGACGGGATAGCATTTTGAACAATAGCCGCCTACAGTAGGCGGCTATCCCTGGAAATACAGGCTTAGACTCGCAGATAGCGGCTTTTTTTTTGCTTAAATCCCAAAAAGTAAATTTTAAAATGGCATTTACCATCGAAAAACCCGATTTTGAGTTGAGGCCTACAGAGCGATCGCAAATATCGCTACCCTACCGCGTCTAGAATTTATCTAGAGAATATTCCCTTTAAAATAAGCTAGCTCAACACCTGGAACGACGTGTCCACGTTAGTCTTCTAGAAACAGTCTAGATTCTAGACTGAGAACGGCTGAAAGCATTGTTTTTTGGTAAATTGTTTAAACTCAAACAAGTCTACGATCTTTTGCCGCTAAGCTGGTTCCAAGTCAAGCAGCGCCTGGAAAACCTCGACAAAGACATCATCAGCATCAGCGAATACGCCACCATCTGCGCCAAAGAAAACATCTGGGAAGAAACCGACCAAACCCAACTGATCGGACTGCTGCACAACCTGGGCATTGTCCTCAACTTCCGCGAACACCCCATCCTGCAATCCACCAACATCCTCAATCCCCACTGGGTGACAGAAGGCATCTATGCCCTCCTCAGCGACGACGCACTCAAAGTCAAAACCAAAGGTATTCTCACCTACGCCGACCTCAGCCGCATCCTCGACTCAAATAAATATCCCAGCCGCCGCTACCACTGCCTCACCGGGTTGATGGAGGAATTTGAACTCTGCTTCCCCGTCAGCCATTGTCGGGCGCCGACTTTCCTCATCCCCGGCATCTTGCCCAAAGAACAACCGGAAAACACCGAACTCCAAGGCGAAACCCTGGAATTTCAATATCACTACCGCATCCTCCCCGACAGCATCCTCTCGCGTTTCATCGTCCTCACCCACGAGAAAATCCACAACAGCACCCACTGGCGCACGGGGGTTATGCTGGAGTACACCGAAGGCGCTGAGGTGTACAACATCGCCCGGATTAAATCTGACCCGGAAGATAAGAAAATCTTTATTGCCGTTAGCGGGCGGGAATCGACGCGGCGTTCTTTCCTCAGCATGATTCGCGATACGTTTACCAAAATCCACAATTCTTTTGCCAATCTGGAAATCAGTCAATGGGTGCCGGTTCCGGGTTGTCCCGATGCCGATCCGCTGGATTACGAGGAATTGCTAGGATTGGAGGAGATGGGCGAAAATACGGTGCGCGTTGGGAAACTTAAACTTAAACTGGATTTGCGGCCGTTGTTGGATGGGTATGAGTCGATCGAACTTCGGCGCAGAAAGCAAATGGGCGATCGAGAAATGGAAAAATACGGAAGAGAATATGACGACCTTGTAGATATCGCTAAACTAGCTGTTAGTAGACCAATTATTAATAAAGCAGAAGCAAAAATGACTCAAAATTCTTCTGAAATCAACAACTTTCAAGGTGCTTTTCAAGGTTCTAACTTTTCCGGCAATATCGGCGGTTCGTCGAACAGTGCCGAAGTTGGCGGCAATCAATCCCTGCAAAACAATAACGCCAATACGGCAGAAATCCTGAAACTGATTTCATCGATGCGTCAAACCGCCGATCAGTTTCCCGAAGACATCCGCGATGAGATAATTATTGATATTGAAGATGTCGAAGCGGAAATTAAGAAACCGGAGAATCAATGGAATAAAGCCAGATTAAAGAAAAGCTTAACAGCTATTTTAGCGGCGGGTACTGCGATCGCTATTCCGATCGCAGGAATGACTGATTTTGCTAATACGGCGATCGATCTCGGTCAAAAGGTGGGTATCGAACTCAAGCGGCCGTCAGGACGCTAAATCATTTAAAATTAAGGTGATTGGGGCGATAATCACCTCAATCAGTCCAAAAACCTCGGTGTTGCCATGCGTAAAATTGTACTATTCATTGCATCTAGTCTGGACGGTTATATCGCCCGATCGAATGGCGATATTGACTGGCTGTTTACAGACCAAAATTACGGTTATAGTAACTTCTTAGGTAGCATCGATACGGTTCTCATGGGTCGAAAAACTTACGAACAAGTTCTAACTTTTGGCGAGTATCCGTACCAGGAAAAAAAGAGCTATGTTTTTACGAAAAATCTAGATTTTCAAGGCACTTCAGATGTCGAAGTGGTAACAGATTTAGAGATTTTTGTCAATGATTTGCGCTTGCTGGACGGCAAGAATATTTGGTTGGTGGGAGGTTCTCTGCTGATTCGCGATTTCCTGAATCAAAACTTTGTCAACGAAGTGATTCTCTCGGTTCATCCGCTTATTTTGGGCGAGGGAATCCCTTTATTTGTTAATCCCATAAATACTACAGCTTTGCAGTTAACTGGATGTCAGACATACAGTTCTGGTATGGTTCAGCTATCTTATGATGTTGCGACTTGAGGGCGTGTCCAATTTTTAAGTGGCTTCTAACTGAGATGTTGCATCATTGTCAATAATCCTTTTAGGAACAGGCAAGATGCCTGTTCCACAAGAAAATTTATCTCTTGTGGAACGGGCATCTTGCCCGTTCTTGAGAATAGTGCCACATCTCAGTTGCCAAATACTGCCAGTTGGTTATCAAAAAAGGTAAGATAGGAATAAGTAAGTTAGTTATCGATATATTATGTCTGCCAGAGATGTTTTTCATGAAGTTGTCAAAACAGCTTTGCAAAAAGAAGGCTGGCATATTACCCACGATCCGTTTCCGATTAGTGTTGGCGGTGTAGATATGTCGATCGATCTGGGAGCAGAAAGGCTGATTGCGGCAGAAAGGCAAGGCGAAAAAATTGCCGTTGAGGTCAAAAGTTTTTTGGCAAAATCGTCGGCAATCTCGGAATTTCACAGAGCATTGGGGCAGTTCATTAATTATCGAGCCGCACTTAAAGAAAAAGCACCCGATCGCATTTTGTACTTGGCTGTGCCGTTAATAACTTATGAAGAATTTTTTAAACTAGATTTCCCGAAAGCAAGGATCGAGGAAAACCAGGTAAAAATGATTGTTTATGATACAGCACTTGAGGTAATTGTAGAATGGAAAAATTAATCAAATATCGGCAAATTGTGCAGCAAATGTTACTGGAGTACGGCAAGCGCAAACCTGCTCACGGAGACATTGAAGTCGAGACAATTCTTGATACAGAACGAGATCATTACCAAATCTTTTATGTGGGCTGGGACAAGCAGACTAGGGTGCATCACTGTAGCATTCACATTGATATCAAGGGCGGGAAAATTTGGCTTCAATGGAATGCCACTGAAGATGATATTGCTGAAGATTTAGTAATAGCCGGAGTTCCCAAAGAGGATATTGTTTGGGGATTTCAGCCCCCGTTTATGCGGAAGTATACGGGTTATGCAGTAGAATAGATCGCAGATGATGAAATGTGTTTGCTGCTTGTTGCTATTAATATCTTTTTTCTGGAATGCGCTTCCTGCTGAGGCCTCTGTATGCCGCAATTACCAAGGGCGCGAGATTTGCATTGTCGATATCAAACGCAGTGCAAAAAATTATTGGGAATACAGGGTAATTCTGAGTGTTGATGGAGTGAAAAAGCCTCTAGAAGTCTACAATTGCCGCGATCGCACTACAGTTAAGAAAGATGGCACAGTTTTGGCGTTTGGACAAAACCACCCTGGTGAAATCGTCTGCCGTTTTTTTAATCAGAAATAGTTTTGGTAATCGATTTTATAACCTCTATCTGTATAGTGTACACTGGACACCGGTTGAGTTTGTATGGTGTGGACTGCGTACAGTTTGACTATAAGTTATGGTAGGGTGCGTCAGCGCCGAAGGTTTTAATCGCCTACCTACTCAAGAAATTTTCCCCTGACACACCCTACAGTTAGCTACTAATACTGTTGAGTACACACCTTACTGTTAGCCGTTCATAGCTTTGATTAAAATTCCGATGATTTTCTGAATATCTCGGATAAAATACTCGGTTAAATCTATCGAAACCACGTTATTTTCTAGTTTTAGAAATTGCCAAACTGTACCAGTTGTGACAGCGCCGTAAATAATCGAGATTTCATTACCTTCTTGTTGGTTAAACAATTGTGCTGCTACCATTTCAGCGATACACTGACCTAATCCTGCTTTCAAGTTATCATTTTTTGCCTCTACAATTGCTAATATGGGAGTGGAAATAAACAATTGTTCCTGAGAATTGCTCATTAAAAAATCGCAAAATCCATTGAGTCCTTTACTTGGATCGACATTAAACTCGATCCCAGAAAATAAACTTATATGATAATTTAATTTGCGCCTAATTTCTAGAAGAATTGGGGCTATAATCATTTCTGATCTGGCTTTTTCGGTATTAATTGAAACAGCGAGATCGATATTTTCTTTGAGAATAGTTGTTAATAATTCGCTGGGTTCTATTTCGAGAACATCAGCGAATAGTTGGGAAGACTCAGTAATTGTTAATTCAAATATTTTACTTACATTACTTAATTTGAAATCGCTGTAAGCCATTGCTTTTATAATTCCGTAGTTACCAGAAACAAGGTTGCAAAAAAAATTTTTGAGATAGTAACGCACCCTACATTAAGATGTAAGGTGCGCGGTACACAGCCTACGTTAGAATTTGTGGTCTACTGCTGAAACGCAGCGTTCGCAAATTAGCGGATGTTCGATCGACTCGCTGACGTGAGTCGAGTAATTCCAGCAACGATCGCACTTTTCCCCGTCTGCTTTCACTACACCAATCGCCAATTCGGGAGACTGATAACTGTACGGCAATTCCTGCAGGATTGCATTGGATTCTACCAGTTCCACTTCCGAAGTAATGAACAAATACCGCAGTTCGTCTACACCGTTGCCGGTCATTGTAGAATCGTGCCCTGCAGCTATTTCAGCAGGAATTTCTGGCTTGGGTTCGATCGCAACTAATTCTGCTTGCGGGATTTGGGGTGTTTCTACAAACACTTTTTCGGCTGGGGCTGTTTGTACGATCGCCTGTGTTTCTACAAGCACAAGCGCTGTCTCTACTGGCGGTGCGAGGACGATCGCCTTTGTTTCTGCAAGCACGATCGCGGTTGTCTGGCCCAGCACATCTGCTGTCAGCAAATCAATTTGTAGTGCAATTTCTTGACGGTTGGCGGCAAACAGCAAGTGACGGAAAGCAAACCAGATTGTAAATAAGATGCCGATGACTTCAAAGAGGCCTCCCAACATCGGAATCTGATTCATCGTATCCAAAATCGCCAGCGTTACTCTGCCCGTTACTAACACAGAGGCTAACAGCCCAAGTGTTACCAGCGCTTGTTGGTATTCTGTGAAAAAGTTGCCCGCATATTCAGGCAAATTAGCCACAAACTCGGCGGCTCGATCTAAGATTTGCCCAGAATCTGAAGCCGACAGTTCAGGGACAGAATACTCTACTATCTGAGAAGATCGATCGCCCTTTTCTGCGATCGTTTTCGCCTCAACATAAATTTTGTTTTCTGTCAAGACTTTGGCAACTTTTGCCGCTTGTTCTTCCTGTTTATCTTGTGCTGCTTTTGCTTTCTCCTGGGCCGCTAACTCGATGACTGAATTTTGCGATCGCACATAATCCACCAATTCTTCGCTGCTGGGATTGAAAGCTTGCAATTGCTCTCTTTTCTCAACATCAGGAACGTACAATAAAACCTTAGCTTCCAAAGAAGAACCGATCGCCTTTTCCATCCGGGCTTTTTCCAAAACCTTGTTAACTTCGCCGCGCACTTGTCGCAAATACTGCCAGCGAGTAGCCAATTCTGGATTGTGCCACGAAGCATCAATTTGCACCCAGCCGGCTTCAAACACGGACTTGTAAGGAGTCGGATAGGGAAGGTACTGCCAAATATCCTCAGCCATGTGACACAAAACAGGTGCGATCGCCCTTGCTAAATTCTCCACAGCAATTGCAATCACCGTCTGACAACTGCGGCGGCGACGGGTATCTGTCGCGCTGATGTAAAGTCTATCTTTGGCAATATCCAAGTAAAAATTAGACAAATCCACCGTGCAGAAATTCTGCACAGTTTGGAAGAATCGGGAAAATTGGAAGCTTTCAAAAGCATCTTGGACTTCCGCAAATACTTCGCCCATTCTGTGCAGCATATAGCGGTCCAGTTCCGGCAATTCCTCGTAAGCAACGGCATCTTTTGCCGGATCGAAGTCGTGCAAATTGCCCAGCAAAAACTTAGCTGTATTGCGAATTTTGCGGTAAACATCTGACTGCTGTTTGAGAATGTTTTTGCCCAACGGCACGTCTGCCGAGTAGTCTACCGAAGACACCCACAACCGCAAAACATCGGCTCCATATTCCTTAATTACTGACGCCGGATCGACGACATTGCCTTCAGATTTGCTCATCTTCCGGCCTTTTTCATCTAGCACAAAACCGTGAGTCAAAACTGTTTTGTAAGGAGCAACGCCGTTAGTTGCTACACTGGTAAGCAAGCTCGATTGAAACCAGCCGCGATGCTGGTCTGAACCTTCCAAATAGATATCAGCAGGATAGTTTAATTCGGATCGACCTTGGGCAACTGCGGCCCAGGAAGAACCAGAGTCAAACCACACATCCATCGTGTCTGTACCTTTGCGGTAAGTGCGGCCGTTATTGCGGTAAGATTCCGGCAGCAATTCGGCGATCGACAATTCCCACCAAGCATCGGAACCTTTCTCGGCAAAAAGGGCTTGCACATGGGCGATCGTTTCTTCATTTAACAACGGTTCGTTGTTTTCTTCGTCGTAGAATACGGGAATGGGAACGCCCCAAGTCCGCTGGCGAGAAATACACCAATCCGATCGATCGCCCACCATTGCAGTAATCCGATTTTCCCCTTGGGCGGGAATCCAATTCACACCGGCGATCGCTTTTAAGGCTTCATCGCGGAACCCTTCAACGGATGCAAACCACTGTTCCGTCGCCCGAAAAATGGTCGGCTTTTTCGTGCGCCAATCGTAAGGATAAGAGTGAGCGTAACTTTCCTCTTTAATCAAACAATTTGCTTCGGCAAGGGCATCAATCACTGCGGCATTGCCGTTTCCGAGGACATTTAAACCTGCGAACTGTCCCGCTTCTGCGGTGAAATTTCCGTTCTCATCTACGGGCGTTAAAACTGGTAAACCGCAGCGTTTTCCTACTATAAAGTCTTCTTGTCCGTGGCCGGGTGCAGTGTGCACCAATCCCGTCCCCGAATCAGCAGTAATGTAGTCACCGCCGGCAACAATTGGACTTTCGCGATCGAACAGCGGGTGTTTGTAGATGCAACCTTCTAATTCTTTGCCTTTGAAGGTAGCAAGTATTTTTAATTCAGTGTTAAAAGTTGCCGACAGCCGATCGACCGCATCGACAGCTACTAACATAAATTGTTGTGCGATGTGGGAATTTGCCGGCGGTTCCACCACCGCATAAGTCAGTTCGGGATTAACTGCGATCGCCAAGTTTGCCGGAATTGTCCAGGGAGTAGTCGTCCAAATCGCCGCCCAGAGACTCGGCATATAGCGCTGTAGGGGCGGTGCCCCCGTGCCCGCCTTCTTCGACTGCAAAGATTTTGACAATTTTTTGACATGAAACCCGACGTAGATGCTGCGCGACGTGTGGCCTTCGGGATATTCCAATTCGGCTTCGGCGAGGGCTGTTTTCGAGCTCGGACTCCAGTGAACAGGTTTGAAGCCTCGGTAGATGTAGCCTTTGAGCACCATTTGACCGAAAACGCCGATTTGAGCGGCTTCGTATTCGGGTTTTAGGGTTAAATACGGGTGTTCCCAGTCGCCCCAAACGCCGTAGCGCTGGAAGGATTCGCGCTGCTGTTCCATTGTTTGCTGCGCGAAGGTGGCGGCTTTGCGGCGGAGTTCGATCGGCGTAAGATTTAGCCGCTCCTCCGATTTCATGTTCTGCAATACTTTAAGTTCGATCGGCAATCCGTGACAATCCCAACCGGGAACGTACCGGACTTTTTTGCCGCGCAGCATTTGGTAGCGGTTGATAAAGTCTTTGAGGATTTTGTTGAGGGCGTGGCCGATGTGAAGTTGTCCGTTGGCGTAGGGTGGCCCGTCGTGGAGGATGAACAAGTCGCCTGGGTTATTTTCCGAAAGCCGATCGTAGATTTCTTGATCTGCCCAAAATTGTTGCAATTCTGGTTCCCGTTTGACGGCGTTGGCGCGCATATCAAACTTGGTTTTGGGCAGGTTTACCGTGTCTTTGTAAGATTTAGCTTCCATTTTTGACAAACTTTTTATGTAGTTAGTTGTTAGTAGTTAGCGGTTATTTGAAAGATGATATCAAGTTCGGTTAAATAATCATAAAAAAACTCGGTAAGTGGGAAACGAGCGCGGCTTTAGCCCGCTCGTGGAAAACGGCGCGGCGATTTCAATCGCCTTGAATCCCCTTTCGGGGTTGGAGAGGGAATTTAATCAACCTCTCCAGTGAGGTATGGTTGCCTCAATCTCCCTTTCGGGGTAAGGTTCGCTTCGCCAATGTTATAAAGGCTTGTCACGCTTACAGCACTGTCTCAGTGACTTTAAGACTGTTTAACTGTAAACAACAGAGCGGAAAACTAGCAACGTATTCTCCGGTGTTATGACCTAAATAACGTAGTCAGTGAAGACTTAGGCTGGTCAGTACAGCTTGCGAGAGATATCTCTTACAAGCTCAGTGGCTTTAGCCCTGAGTTACTGACAATTAAGTTTGTAGTGACAACTTTAGTCATCTCTCGTCATTGAAGAGCTGACAACTAGATATTCTAGTATAAGCGATCGACCGCACATTAGATCGAACCAAATCCATAGAGATATCTCTCTTCTCTTCCTCTGCGCCCTCTGCGGTTAAATCATTCCTAAACCGAGGTAGCGCTACTCAGTCAGCCAACTGAACATTTCACCCACGGTGAGATTGAAGGATTCGGCAAAGGTTGGAACGGGGATGCGATCGCCCGGTTCTTCAAAAACTGCTATGGTGCGATCGGCAAAATAGACAAATACCAGTTCTTCTTCCGGGTCAATCAACCAGCCCATCTGGGTTCCGTGGCCGAGACTGTGGAGAATGTTGCGGACGACTTTAGTTTGACTTTGGTCAGGGGAAAGAATTTCGATTGTCCAGTCGGGGGCGATGGCGAAAGTGTTGGCTACTTCGCCGTTTTCGTCGCGGGGAATGCGTTCCCAGGTAAAGACTGCTAGATCGGGTACAGTCGATCGACCGCCAAAGGTACAGCGCAATTCTGGATAGGCGCGGGCGATGCGTTGCGGTTTGAGTACCCGGTGAATGTCAGCAGCCAAATCGCTTTGAATTGTGCTGTGTTTTCCTTGGGGCATAGGTTTCTGGATAATCTGACCATCGATGAATTCGCTGGCGGGTTTGGTTTCCGACAGTTGGAGAAATTCATCGAGAGTCAAAGGTTTAGAAGCGGTTTGAACCATTATTTTTATTTGATTTAAGTTTAATTTGTATTAGTTAAGCGATCGGGCGTTTAATTTATACTCACATTTTGCACCCTTGTTAAGAACAGGCAAGATGCCTATTCCACAAAAAAGCATAAATTTGCTTGTGGGATTCTCCGTGAAAGAAAACACACCCCAGTCCTTCTAAGAAACTCAAGTGAGATCGCGGTCTAACTCGTTTGACGGCGAGTCCGACAGGGATTGAAATCCCTGTCTCATAGCGCAAGTCCTCTGCAAGAGGACTGAGGAGGTTGATTAACGTGAAATGCGAAACTCAACATCAAGTTGAATTTAGACTTGCAGTCGCTTTTATGCAAAACTCAACATCGAATTGAATTTAAACTTGCAGTCCGACAGGGATTGAAATCCCTGTCTCATAGCGAAAGTCCTCTGCAAGAGGACTGAGGAGGTTGATTAACGTGCAATGCGAAACTCAACATCAAGTTAAATTGAGACTTGCAGTCGGTTTTATGCGAAACTCAACATCGAATTGAATTTAAACTTGCAGTCGGTTTTAACCGACTTTCGCTATGAGACAGGGAATTCATTCCCTGTCGGACTGTGGGAATGTCGGACTGTGGGAATGTCGGACTGTGGGAATGTCGGACTGTGGGAATGTCGGACTGTGGGAATGTCGGACTGTGGGAATGTCGGATTGTCGGAATGTCGGAATGTCGGACTGTGGGAATGTCGGATTGTCGGAATGTCGGAATGTCGGACTGTCGGAATGTCCGACTGTCGGACTGTCGGACTGGGACAAGCAATAAACGCTTAAAGAAACAGTCCCAACCCGCGGCTAACGGCATTTCCCATACGATCGCACAATGACGCGGCCGGCACCCCCTGTCCTTCCTGTTCCCATTTTTCCACGAGTTGGCGGCCTAGGGGCGTGAGGCGAAAACTGTCGGTAATCCCTTGTCCGTCTACTTCCCGCCGCAACACGCCGACTTGGATCAGCCAGAGTAGGGAGTTTTCGGCTACGAGTTCGGATACGGGCGATCGAGTGTAGCCGCTTTCGACACCGGAATTTGAGGCGATCGCAGTTAGGAAAACACTATTATCGCGGATGGTCTGGAAGAAGTGTAATTGAAAAGGGGAACAGCGGACGGCGCGATCGGCTCTTTTTACGGTGCGATCGGGATAACTAATAGATTTAAACGCTTCGGATGGAATAAAAGTCATTCAAAAAACCTCTGAACAGGTACTATATTTTTAATTGTTACAGATATCCGAGCGGGCTGATTCACCCTATCGATCCTAATTTTACACTTATTATGACCGATACACTAAATAATATCAACAGGTTTGTTGAATACGTCCGTACTTTGAATGGAGACGAAAAAGGCGAGGCACAGGTATTCTGCGATCGCCTGTTTCAAGCCTTCGGTCATCCAGGCTACAAGGAAGCGGGAGCCGAACTAGAATTTCGAGTAAAGGCGAAAGGCAAAACTACGAAATTTGCTGATTTGCTGTGGCGGCCCAGGTTGTTACTGGAGATGAAAAAACGGGGCGAAAAACTGGAAAAACACTATCAGCAAGCCTTTGAATACTGGCTTGAGCTAGTGCCGCAACGTCCCAAATATGTGGTTCTTTGCAACTTTGATGAGTTTTGGGTTTACGATTTCGATTTACAACTGCGGGAACCGGTAGACCGCGTAAATCTGGAAGAGTTACCCGCTCGCTTCACAGCCTTAAACTTTCTTTTCCCCGAAAATCGCCAGCCTTTATTCAATAACAACCAAATTGATGTAACGCGAACTGCCGCTGACAAAGTTGCTCTAGTTTTTAATCGGTTAGTAGAGCGCGGCGAAAAAGTAGAAACAGCTCAAAGGTTTATCCTTCAGTGTGTAGTAGCCTTGTTTGCTGAAGATATCGATTTGTTGCCGCGCGGTTTATTCACCGAGTTTTTAGGTGATTGCCAGATGAACCGAGTTAGTTCCTACGATTTAATTGGGGGATTGTTTCGGCAAATGGGGAGCGATCGCCCCGCACCTAAAGACAGTCGCTATCGGGATGTATCCTATTTTAATGGCGGTATCTTCTCAGTTGTTGAACCGATCGCCCTGACTCGCAGCGAAATCGATCTGCTATTGGAGGCAGCAAAGGAACGGTGGTCAAAGGTAGAACCGGCGATTTTTGGCGCGTTGTTTGAGTCCAGTATGGGCAAAGAGGAACGTCATGCCTTGGGAGCGCACTATACCAGCGAGGCAGACATTCAAAAAGTGGTTTTGCCTACGATTATACGCCCGTGGCGAGAACGGATTGAAGCTGCGAAGACGCTGAAAGATTTGTTGGCACTGCGGCAAGAATTACTTGATTTCAAAGTTCTCGACCCAGCTTGTGGCAGCGGTAATTTTCTCTATGTTGCTTATCGGGAACTGAAGCGACTAGAGGCACAATTGCTAACTAAAATTCATGAAAATTTCTCTCGTGCTGCTAATGCGATAGGTACGATGTCGCTGGTGAAGACAAGCCAGTTTTACGGCATTGACATCAAACCCTTTGCCGTGGAATTGGCAAAAGTGACGCTGATGCTTGCCAAAAAGTTAGCTTTAGATGAAGAAAACCAGTTGCTCAATGCGGTACAGTTAAACCTGGCACTGGAACTAGAGCAAGCATTGCCGCTCGATAATCTCGATCGCAATATCCGCTGTGATGATGCTCTGTTTTGCGAGTGGGAACAAGTTAATGTAATTATTGGAAATCCTCCCTTTTTGGGTGGTAATCGTCTGCGACTAACCCTTAGTGATGATTATGTCGATCGTATTTTTGCTAAATTTCCTGATGTAAAAGGTAAAGTAGATCTTTGTTCCTACTGGTTTCGCCTTGCTCATAATCACTTAAGGGAAGATTTCCGGGCTGGCTTAGTCGCAACAAACACCATCTCTCAAGGTCAAACTCGTCAAGCTACTTTAGACTACATCATTCAAAATGGTGGTTGTATTTATGATGCAATTTCTACTCAGCCTTGGTCTGGTGAAGCGAAAGTACACATTAGTATTGTCAATTGGCTCAAAAGTTCTGAGAGTAAAGAATTAACCTGCCGTATTGATTATAAAGTTGTTTCTCATATCAATTCTTCTCTCAAGGCAGAAGTCGATGCTTCTCAAGCTGTAAAGATTAAAGCCAACTTAAATCAATGTTTCGTAGGAGTGCAACCTAATGATAAGGGTTTTATTGTAACTGAAAGAGAGGTAAAGCAATGGATTAAAGCCGATCCTAAAAATCAAGATGTTCTCAAGCTCTTTTCAACGGGTGCGAATCTGGCACAGAACCCCCAGGGAAAGCCAGAGCGTTGGATTATTGATTTTGACAATCGCAGTTTAGAAGAGGTTAGTGATTACCAGCTACCGTTCGATCATGTTAAAAAGTACGTCAAGCCTCAACGAGAATCTAATCGAGAAGCCGTCATGCGGGAAAAATGGTGGCGATTCAAGCGCACGAATGAAGCAATGCGAAAAGCTCTAGCAACTTTACCCTTTTGTTTCGCCGTCCCAGAAACTTCAAAGTGGTCGATATTTTTAATTTCTGATTGTAATTACTTGCATGGAAATAGCTGCCATCCTGTGGCTTCAGATGACTTCTATGTTCTTGGCATCCTAACTTCAAATCTGCATCGTCAGTGGGTAAAAGCACAAAGCTCAACCCTTAAAGCCGATACACGTTACACTCACAACACCTGTTTTGAAACATTTCCCTTTCCCCAAAATTGCCCAGAAAAAACCAAAACTGAAATTCGAGCAGCCATGCAGGTTCTCCATGACTACCGCACCGAGTATATGGAGCGCAAACAGTGCGGCATTACCCAACTATACAACCAATTTTTTGATGAACCCGCCAGCCAACTTGCCAAACTCCATGCCCAATTAGACCAACTCGTTTGCAAAGCCTACGATATCAAAGCCAACCAAGACCCCTTAAAGTTTCTATTAGAATTAAACTTTGAAGTTGCACAGCGAGAAACTGAGGGATTACCTGTTGTCGCTCCCTGTTTGCGGCCTGTTGTATAAGAATGCTAGTTAAATCAACTTACTTAACGAATCATCCCTTCAATTTCTGGATCGGTAAACCCAAATTGCCTGAAAATCCGCCACACATAAGCTGGTGACATTTCCCTACACCGATATCAATCGTAACAATCCTTTTTCGGCCTTCAATTTCACGCATATACAAACTATGATCCCCTTTACCCTCTCGGTAAAACTGACATCCGTTTTGTTCTAAAATCTTAATTAATGCTTTAGGTTTTAAAGAGGGAAGGTTTTTCGGCATAAACTTTCCTTAATTCATAAGTATCTGAAGCTTCCGCATCTTCTAAAGTCAGAAATTCGTGTAACTCATTAATAGAAATAGGACTGAGATAAACATCAGACTCTGATTCATAGACTTCGGAAAATGACTCAATAGCTTGTTTGAGTTTATCAATAGATTGTTCGGGAGTATTGCCTTGTCCCACCAATCCATTTTCTAAACACAGAGAGACCCAACGCTCAGCACTTTTTATGAGAATAACAGTGTAGAAATCAATCATATTCTGTTGGGTAAATTAAACAGGGCTCTTATACATATCGCCGGCTGTATACTATAAAGTAAGGACAAGCGTCATGTCCGATTGCGGTAACACCCGGACATGACGACTACTCCAAATGTTGAAATAGCCAACAAGGGAGCATATTAATTATGTCACAACCTCGGTATGATGACGAAAAAAACGAGACGCGCCATACAGCTACAAGCGAAGAGGCTTGCACTAATATGGAATAAAAATACGGTTGGCAGCTTAAAAATGTAGAAGAGACTGGCAATTCTATTTTGAGCGTAGATTGCATTTTTGAGGGAAATTGCGAGTTTCCGCCCTCGCCAATGGACTTGAGTCAAGGTGATTACCTGAAGGAGAGAAAACAAGATGCGTAAATACATTATTTTCCGAGCCGACAAAGGTGAACTGGAAAAATACCGATCGCTCACCGAAACAAAAGTAGGAGAAAGCTTTTACCGAGTAGCTAATGCTGGATCGGTTAAGTCATTGATTTGGACAATAGCCGAGCATTATGACTCTAGCGGCAAGCCATCCCCAGCACCGGGCTATCGTTTAACCGAAAGCGTTATTGTCGAAAGTGCGATCGCCCCAATGTTTCCCACTGCATCAACTCATTTCAGAGACAGCGGCTGGGAGGTTGTGAAAGTTCACGAATACACTCCTGAAATTCCAGCTCCCTATGGCGCAGAATTTGACTCAATTTGTATTTGCTATTGCGCTTACAAACCAATAGAAAATGCTCCTCTCAAGCAATACGAGCGATCGCCCGTCACCCTTGATTCATTCGCAGGCGATCGAACAGCTTACGATCGCTGGTTAAAGTCCCAAAAACAAACGACTGAAGTTTAATTAAATGTCATGAACAGGCAAGATGCCTGTTCCACAAAGAGGAAATTTTATTGTGGGGTGGGTTTCTCGCCCGCCCCTAAAGAGATTATTGCAAATCCTGCAAGATGTCATATAAAAACGTTCTGAACCCAGATTTGGTATTATGCCCCCAGAATTTAAAACCCGCCCAAAATCAATTAAAATACATTTATAAATCCCAAGAAAAACAAAACTATGACTTTACCAGTTGGGTGCGCCGCCCCTCAATTTACCGCCAAAGACACCAACGGCAACACCGTCTCCCTGTCCCAATTCGCAGGTAAAACCGTAATCTTGTATTTCTACCCCAAAGATGACACCCCCGGCTGCACCAGACAAGCCCAAAGCTTCAAAGCAGCCCATGAAGAATACAAAGGCAAAGATATTGTAGTTCTCGGTGTCAGCCGGGACAACGAGGAATCGCACCAAAAGTTCACAGAGAAATACGGTTTGCCTTTCCAACTATTAGCAGATGTTGATGGCACGATTACCAAAGCTTACGATGTCGAGAATGTCGAGAAAGGCGGTTATGCCAAGCGCGTTACTTTCGTCATCGACGGCACCGGCAAAATCATTCAAGTTTATGAGGGCGAAACCATGAAAGTTGACACTCACGCTCAAGATATTCTTGTCACCATAGTTTAGTCGAATTTTAGCCGATCGCACTAACACTCCTGCACGCACCAAACGGCTAAAAACCCGGTTTCTTACTAGATGCCTCGTTGCTATAGGCAATATTCTCGTAGGAACCGGGTTTTTTTAGTAAGGAATGAGAATTAAATAACTTCCACTCTTGAAAGTGGGATGGGCGTCCCGCCCGTCCAAAAAGGACGGGCGGGACGCCCATCCCACAATAACAATTAAAATTGTAAGTTATTTAATTCGCGATCCTAAGTCCTGACCGAAAGCATCCAGGATACAAGCCTCCGCATTCATCCGTGGGGTCAATGCTTCAATTCTAAAATCTAAAATCTAAAATCTAAAATCTAAAATCGATTGACTCAGCCAGTGAGGGATCAAGGGTTCAGCGGGAAACAACCGACTCGAACTAAATTCCTTCCTTCAAAACTTGCACCACAAATCCGCTCAACCAGGCATATATTTGGTTAAGGTGGTTATTGTACGCCTAAAGTGAGATTTGTGGCGCAGATCCCGCCAATAATTAAAAACTTATGCTGGAAAACGCATTAACCGCCCATAGGCTGAATCTAGGGGCCATTTTGTCCTGGTTCGAGTCATTGTGTTTGATAAAATCAGAAGTTATCCTTGCTTTAGCTGAATAATTAATTAGATAGGGGGATATATAATGACAAGCAGCAAAATTATTTTGAGTTACTTAGGCCCGCGAGAAATTGAGGTCAATAGGGCCGCTGTGTTAGTTGGCACTTTTGACACAAATCTAGTGGCAGCGATTTCAGCAACAGAAGGCTCAAATGCCCTGAATGTCGGGAGAAATCTCTCTAGAGGCATTTGGAACATCAGTTTAGATAAAGGATTCCCTAGCGCAGGAACTCGCACATTGCTGGTGAGGGCAAGTGATAAGACGGGCCAAGTTATCGGTCAACAAACAATTAACATCAAAGTTAATCCTGCTTCTGGATCACCCGCTCAATTTTTGACGTTAATTACTCTCAGAGATACCGCATTCAAAGTCGGAACACTGCCCGCAAGCAATCTTAACAACCTGCAAAAAGCGGAAATACCAGCAGGTAAAATTTATCAAATTAGGGACTACGAGTTAGAAGATGGACATCTGAATGTTCAACTAAATAATCCAATTACTCCGGTGGGAACCTCTGGCTTTTTCTATGAAAAACACGTACTTATAACCAAAGGCGCAAAAATTCTCATATTCGATCGCGCCGAGTTGCCGACCCCGCCGCGTGGAATGCAGTTACTGTGGGTGATCAAAAAGACCTGGTTAAAGTTAACCCCCGCAGATTCTGCAACTTTAGGAGCAACTCAGAAATTACAATTTAACGCAGGAGAAACTTTCAATCTTCTCGGCTACGCTTGCGTGGAAAACCATTTCCGAGTCGCTTTTGAGCGGGCAGTTCCTAACTTAGGAACTTCGGGATTTGTGTACTGGCTGCACGTCCAAATTTTGCGAGACGGGAGGGGAATTGAGTATGATAGAAATGCCGTTACGATGACAATCATCAAAACGACTGTGTTTAAAAAGCGGCCGATAAATGCCGCTAGCCTGCCACCTCAAGAAAAAATTACCTTGCCGGCGGGAATGATTTACGGAATTGCCGGATTCTCGATCGAACAAAGCCACATTAAAGTCTCGCTGACCGAGAATTTGCCGCAATTTGGCAATACGGGTTTCATTTATCCCGATTTTGTGCAATTCAGCCGCGGTGGCAAATCTTTCAATCCCGCTCCGAATTTAACTTATCAAGGGCCGTCAGAAGTTTTGGTAAATCAGCCGATCGTCCTTCGGGGTACTTTTGACCGAGAAAAAACAGCAAAAATTGAGGTGATAGCTGAGGATACATTTCCCCTAAGCGTCACGCTAAACCAAGAGGCCAGCACTTGGCAAGTTAATTTGTCTAAAGGATTTAGCGTAGCGGGAGCTCGGTGGCTCAGGTTGCGGGCAACTGACAGCAAAGGCAACGTTACTGGCAGCCAAATAATTTACATTGCCGTAACTTCCGATCCGCTAACTGTCGGACGAGGTTTGACCTTAAAGATACTTTCTGACACTTTGTTTAAGGTAGCTCCCCTTGATTCTTCCCGGCTCAACAATCAGCAAAAAGTTTTTGTCAAAGCAGGCCAGACTTTGGCGGTTAGCAAATACGGATTTATTGACGGGCATCTCAAGGTGGTTGTGGATTCAGCAATTTCACCGATCGGCACTTTTGGCTATTTTTATGAACCCGACGTTCAGTTGGCCAAAGGTACTCAAATCCTGAGATTTGACCTGGCTGACGTACCGAATAGCAACGTCAGCGCTCAACTTTTGGTAACTCAAACAACTCAGATTAAAGCTAAACCCGAAGATTCATCGAAACTGCCTGCCGATCAAATGGCTGACCTACTTTTAGGCACTACCTATGCCATTACTGGTTATGCCTGCATTTTGGGGCATTTCCGAGTAACTCTCGCCGAATCTATTCCCGGTTTCGGCAATATCGGATTTATTTATTGGCAGGACGTTAAAATTAAAAAAGACGGCAAAGAGGTTCCCTTTGACCCCGATGCTTTGACGATGACAATCCTGCAAGCAACTGTCTTTAAAAAGCGGCCGGTAGATTCTGCTAACCTGAGCAGTACCGAGAAAACTACGCTGCCTTTAGGTCGAGTTTACGGCGTGAACAGCTACGGTGCGGAAGGATCTCACCTGAAAGTTTCCCTGACTGAAGAACTGCCGAATTTGGGCAATACAGGTTATGTTTTTCCTAGTTTTGTTCAGTTCAAGCGGGGAGATAAAATTTTCGATCCGGTTCCGAACAATGTGGAATTGAACGTGCCGTATTTTTCGCAGCGGGACAATCCGCGTTTTGACTGGTCTACTTGCAACGTAACTTCGATCGCGATGGTATTTTATTACTACGGCGTTCGTTCTGAGTGGGGCGGACAGTTGGAGGATGAGTTGTTGCAGTGGTGTTTCGATTATGCCGGCCAGGGTTCTCAAACCGATCACAGCGTGCTTTCGGCGCTGATTCAGGCCTACGGGTTTAAGACGAGTTTTAGTACGACTCGCACGTGGGCGCAAGTGCGATCGGAATTGCTGAATCGGCGACCAGTAGTTTTAGCAGGAGATTTTACTGCGGCCGGTCACATTCTTACTTTAATTGGCTACAATTCTCAGGGTTATATCGTGCAAGATCCTTGGGGAGATGCACTCACTGGTTACAGCGATACTGAGGGGAGAAAGTTGATGTATCCCTACAGTTACGTCAATCAAGTTGCTGGGCCAGATGGGAATGTTTGGGCGCATTTTATTTCTCGATAGTCTACTCTACTGTTGGCAATTTGTGAGGCACTACGCCTATTCGTAAGGTGTGCATAATACCAATTTAATGTGAAGTTGCACATATCTCGCTCCCCCTCGCATACCCCCTACTCCCCCTGGTTGTTGGGGAGTAGGGGTTGACTTTGAGAAGAATCTTGTCCCCCCCCTTGTAGGGGCGGTGCGACCCCTACTCCCCGTGCCCGCCCTCTTTAGGGGGGATCAGATTCTACGGGGCCTCATAAAAATTTGGTATAACAGCTATTCGTAAGGTACTTAATGCACACCCTACCTAACTTAGGAAATCTTGCGCTTAATTTTGCGTTTTGCAGCCCCCATACCTAAAAAGCTCAATCCTACTAAAGTACCAAACCAAGTAGAAGGTTCCGGTACAGCCTCAAACGATCCTTGAATAGCGATCGCATCGTTAGCGCACTCGGCAAAAAAGTTAGCAATATAGTTCCCCGAAGGCATTGATGATTTATTGAAACTGAATCCAATGGTTTGAGAACCTACGGCATTAAACTGAGCGAAATTAACACCGAGGACACTCAAAGTCGCTGGTGTTAAAAAATTGATTTCTCCTACTTTTGTACCCGTAGCTATTGAGTTGAGAATAGTCGAGTTTCCGGTTTGTTGAAAATAGGGGTCTGTGGCAGCTAAATCGCCCATTGATGGGGTTCCGCCTTGAGATGCCACTACCGTATTGAATTGATTTAAATTGGTAAAACCAGAGTTAGTTTTGGTAACGCTTTTAGCGGTAACATCCTTGTAAACGCCTGTTGTCGCCACGCCGGAGTCATTTCCTTCGGCAAAGCGGATACCAAACAAGCTGCCGTTTGCGTTAGCTGTATTGAAGTTTTGACCGGAAAAATTGAAGAATAAATCGCCGTAGTTGATGTTGCCTCTTTGAGCTAGTGGGTCGGCATATCCTGCTAAACTTAGATTGGAGTTGATGGCGATGAAAGCTGTATCTGATGTTTCTTTGATGGCGAGGCCGTAAAATTCAAATTCCCCGCCGCCGATTTGGGGCCCTGTCACGCCGTCGTTGAAGGAATCGATCGCATAATTCCAGCCATGAGATAGCGTTGCTGCTGTAGCTTTTTGTTGCTGTAGTGCGAAAAGGGCACAGAAAATAGCCAGTGAGTAAGTCCAGTGGATGCTGTTTTTAGCAATGGATTTCATAAAATGCTCCCTGGGAATCATTGTTAAATTGTCAAGTCTGCTCGCTCGACTGTTTTAAATTTTTAGTAAATCATACCTTCAGGCCGAATTTCTTAAAGTTTTGCTACAAATTTGGTCGGGCAATTGAATCATGTTAAATAGATTGCTTAAAACACCCAACCAATGCCAGTAACTAAATACAGCAATCCTCGCATCAGTTGTAAAAATATGTACGGGTAGTGCCTTTCTTTGCCTACCCCACCCAAGGCGGGGCAACCGGGCGTGGGTTTTGCCCCTACAAGAATTACACAACTTACTTAGGATTGCTATACAGGACTTACGCAGGCACAGTATTGTAGTGAAGCTGCATAAGTCCTGTAGGTGCAAATAAACCGACTACCGGGTTTGGGCGGTTGAGAACAGCAATAAACTGCCTGCTAGTCGAGATATAGGCGGTACCCGCCTCTACAAGATATTATTATTTTTTCCTGCCGATCGACTTAATTGATTTTTTATCAATTACCAATTAATTTTGACAATAGGGGGCGTGATGTTGTAGATGCCGATGCCGGATTCTATTAATAATTCGATTGTTTGATTAATAATTTTCATAAATTGTCTTTCATCGCCAGCCCTGTTCCATATACCTCTCCAATAATTATTGTGGAACAGGCGTCCTGCCTGTTCAAGACAGGCTTTGCTGGATCTGTCTAATAATTATAATTACCTGGGTTGGGATGACTTCATTCCTCCAACTCCTCAAATGCCGAGCGCGCATAACAATTTTACTAATATTACCATAAGCGTTCCACCCAACAGGCTCTCATGAATCATATCAACTCCGCTAGCATCGGAATTGTAAAATCGAATCAACAGTCAATACTCAACTATCATTGAGTTTTTCGACTGACAGTTAACAGTCAACAGTCAACAGTCAACAATAATTCCGGTGCAACCGGAATTGATATCACCACTTTTTCTCTAAGTGCCGCACAAAGCGAGAATTGGATAGTCAAAAAAAATCATACGGCAAGAACGATCGCACGTTTTTAGAACACCCAATCAACTTCCGGCCCTACATCCGCTGCAGGCATCGCGGGTTCCTTCTAACTCGGCCGGTGGTTTCTGCACTCTTATGCGCTGCATAAATCAATCAAATTTTTAAATCCTGTTAATATATCGCCGACAGATACATTTAACCCGGTAAATCCCGGACGCTCGCCAGGAATAACCGTGTATGGCAAGATAGAGAAAGCAGCAAGCTCTCCCATCAAGGAGGTATCTCTCAAAGCTTTCAACAAAATATTGAAAGCACCGTTTTTGTCTCTGTCCAGGGTGTGTCCGCACTCTGGACATTTAAAGACTTTAGACCCGCCTAATTTAGTATGGATCTGTCCACACTTTGAGCAGGTTTTTGATGTGTACTCTTCTGTTACGTCTACTACAACACCACCATGTTTAGTGGCTTGATGCTTCAACATTTGCTTGAAACGATAATGACTTAAAGTGACCATCGCCCTAGCTGTTTTAGTTGCTAAAGAGCGCTTACCTTTCTTGACCATTTGTTGTGTCTCAAAGGTTGGCAAGAAAATTAACTTGTACTTACCTGTCAAATATTTTGCAGCTTTTTTATGCAATTCATTGACTAAGTTTTTGATTTTGATTCTAATTTGGGCTGCTGATTTTCGCAGGCAATACCTCAGTCGCTTAAATTGCCTCCCTTTACTTACCCCAATGCGGGACATTAATTTGTCTAGATGTCTTGCTAGCCGATAGATGCGACCGATATCGTTTTTTCCTATTTCGACAAAGCCACTGCCGTCAAAACCAGTAAGGAAAGTTCTAACGCCAGGATCTAAGGCTATAACCAAATCGCTATCAATCGGCTTTATTTTTGCTACATCAATTGCATAGCAGATAAACCATTGCCTGTTAATCAAGCTGAGTGTTGGTTCGTGTTGCATTACCTCGATGATAGGTTCCGAGGTTTTAAAGGTTAGCCCTTTAGTAGAAGTTGGATAAAAAGTCCCTAACTTCCAATTAGACGTTTGAAATCGGATAGTTTGAGATGTGTCGAAACGGCTTCTAAATTTTGCCGTTCCTTTTGTCTTTTGAGCTGCCTTGTGCGCTTCAAAAGCTTGAAAGACTGCCATTTGTCGCGGGTTGTAAGGTTGCTCGGAAACCCAGGTGGGAGCCAAGCCCATTACCTTTTTTCTTAAGTCATACTTGCCAATTCTTTCGTCTTTAAGGATAGCAATTGCTTGGTTGTAACACCATCTACTTGCTGCAATCCAAGTCCTCCATTTTGCTGCTAGCTTGGTTTCCGGGTAAACTCGAATCTTCTTTGATAGCAGATTTGTATTTTCGCAAGCCGTAGAGTCGGCAACTAAAGACGTGGATGATGGCAAGGATATCTTCAACCATTTCTCGTTCGGGAGACAGCTCGTTTCTGCCCAGAACCATGAGTTGGCAATTGTTTTGCTCGCAGATCCATTTGATGAGATCGCCGCCAAACCTTGCGAGTCTGTCTTAGTGTCCCACCACAACTGTTGAGATATCTCCTGACATGACTTGTCCCAGAAGGGCAAGCAGCGCTTTTCTTTTGAAGTTGAGTCCACCTCCGATGTCTTTGAAGACTTTATGCGGGTGGAGACTTTGGAGGTAGCTGACTTGCCTGTCAAGGTCTTCTCGTTGTTTGTAGCTGCTAACTCTGGCTTAGATGGCTGTAATTCGGTCGTGTCCGGTTCCGAGAACGCTGTCGATGTCGTAGCGTCGCTGGTTGGAGGGGGTTCTGATTGCTGATATTTTGTCGGCAAGTTCCCAGTTTCTAAGGGTTTTGTCTGAGACTTGCAGGATTTTGCAAGCTTCTGGCGGTGTGACATATCTGGTCATCGCTAGGTGGTATTTTTGTTCTCAATAGATAATATAAGGTTTTACAATGATTTACAAAGAATTTCTAAGAAATCGTTTACTTTGCGACGACAGTTCGTTGACTATCTTGACTCTTCCCTTGATCACAGAACGCAGCAGGCGGTTGATCGAATGTCTGTATTCATCGTCGAGAGAGTCGTCCAAAACAGCGGCCATCAAGCCGTAGCGATCGGCTAAAGTCAAACAACCCGTCTCCGTAACAGAGGCAAGCATTTCGGAAATAGCGCCGGGGATAAGTTGAACTAAAAACATGAGACATTCCCTGAATTCGATACTTATATCATCTCTCGTTCTGGGAAAATTAATAGTGACGCTGGCATAGCACACAATGTGATGTTTTGAGGCAAACTGTGTGACAGCGACCCTCTAATGTTGTGACGATCTCGTTTTAAGTCTGCGATCGCAGTCACAAAATTAATCTTAGATATTCCAATATCCCCCTCTCCCCTCCTAAATCTAAAGATTTAGAGAGATTTTTCGGTTTTGGGGGTCTCTTTACCCATTTCCCATGTATAAAACGCATCGGCAGTATGCGAAATATTCATAAAACTCAATATTTTGTAAAAATAGATACGAATATTTACAATCGGGGGCTTTACATTAGCTCATAACAAAGGTGCATCGAAACAGAGCGATCGACCGAATCCTCGGTAGCAACTATAACCATAAATAGTTGGGCGACGTTCGAGCCAGCGCCCAGTCAAGCTCAACTGTACAGCCGATCAACCATGCTTAAAAGAAATTCCATCTAGTAACTAAATATACAGTTTTAAATCCATACAGTCACTAAGGTTAGCAGGAAAGACACACTTTATGCTCCAAGTCAAGACCTCCCCACACAAGCCAGCAGCGAGGGTAAACCGATGACCCAAACAGTAGAACCCAAAGCCCAAGCGAGCCTGAACAAGTTTGAAAAACTCAAAGCCGAAAAAGATGGCTTAGCATTAAAAGGCGAACTCGACCACTTCGCCGAAATCGGCTGGGAAGCAATGAACGAAACAGATCGCGAGCACCGCCTCAAATGGCTCGGCATCTTCTTTCGGCCAGTAACTCCCGGCAAATTCATGATGCGGCTGCGCTTGCCCAACGGCATCATTACTAGCAATCAAACCAGAACGCTAGCAGAAATCGTCCAACGCTACGGCGACGACGGCAGCGCCGACATCACCACCAGACAAAACCTGCAATTGCGCGGAATTCGCATCGAAGACGTACCCGACATCTTCCGTCGCCTCAAAGAAGCGGGCATGACCAGCATCCAGTCTGGCATGGACAACGTGCGTAACATCACGGGTTCCCCAGTCGCGGGCCTGGACGCCGACGAACTGATTGATACGCGGGAACTGGCGAACGAAGTCCAAGACATGATTACGAACAGCGGCGAAGGCAACCCCGCGTTTTCAAATTTGCCGAGAAAGTTTAATATTGCGATCGCAGGCTGCCGCGACAACTCAGTCCACGCAGAAATCAACGACATCGCCTTCGTACCCGCTTACAAAGACGGCAACATCGGCTTTAACGTTTTAGTCGGCGGTTTCTTCTCCGCCAAACGCTGCGAAGCTGCAATTCCTCTCAACGCATGGGCAAGTCCCAGCGACGTTGTAGATTTGTGCAAAGCAATTTTAACTGTGTTTCGCGATCAAGGCCCAAGAGCAAACCGCCAAAAATCGCGGCTGATGTGGCTGATTGACGAACTCGGAATCGCACAATTCCGAGCCGAAGTCGAACAAGAATTAGGGCGCACTTTGCCCGCCGCCGCGCCCAAAGATGAAATCACCTGGGACAAACGCGACCACATCGGCATCTACCCCCAAAAACAATCAGGGCTCAACTATGTAGGGCTGCACGTTCCAGTCGGACGGCTGCAGGCATCGGATTTGTTCGATTTGGCCAGAATTGCCGAGGTTTACGGCAGCGGCGAGCTCAGGCTCACTGTGGAAGAAAACGTGATTATTCCCAACGTTCCCGACTCGCGGATTGAATCGCTGGTCAAAGAACCGCTGTTGCAGCGTTTTTCCATCGAGCCCGCACCGCTGATGCGAGCCTTGGTTTCCTGCACCGGCGCCAAGTTTTGCAACTTCGCCCTCATCGAAACCAAAAGTCGATCCGTGGCAATGATTGAGGAACTCGATGTCGAACTGTCACTTCCCAAACCGGTCAGAATTCACTGGACAGGTTGCCCCAATTCCTGCGGTCAACCCCAGGTAGCAGACATCGGTTTGATGGGAACAAAAGTTCGCAAGAACGGCAAAACCCTCGAAGGTGTAGACATTTACATGGGAGGCACAGTTGGCAAAGACGCTCATTTGGGTGCTTGCGTCCAAAAAGGCATCGCTTGCGAAGACCTCAAACCGCTGCTGTATCAACTGTTAGTCGAGCAGTTTGGGGCAGTTCCCAAAGAGATCACAGGGGATGTAGCTGTGCTGCAGCGGCAACTGCAATTGACGGTTGAGGAGGGCGAAGCGGCAGCCCAAGCACCCAAACCTCAGACATCTACTGTCATTTTCGCTCGATCGGGCAAAGAAGTTGCTTGCAGCGAAGATGAGTACATTCTCGATGTTGCCGAACGGGCGGGAGTCGAACTTGACAGCGATTGCCGAAAGGGAGTTTGTGGCACTTGCAAGCAGAAACTCCTAGAAGGTAATATTGCCGCCTACGACAGCCACCCCGAAGCGGCCGCAGGCTTAGAACCAGGGTTCATTTTAACTTGCAGCGCACGGGCGATCGGCAGAGTGACGATCGACGCCTAATCTCATAATGTGAGATGCGATGCGAAGGTCGCGAATCAATCTCACATCTCACATTTCCACCATCTCAAAGTACAACAACAATTCAAGACAAATGAGCAACCTTTCCAGAAGAAAATTCATCATCACCGCTGGAGCAACAGCAGCCGGCACCCTCCTAGCCCACGGTTGCAGTTCCGGCCCCACCACATCTAACGCCACTCCCGGCGGCGCTTCGCCCACCGCCGCTCCAGCAGTCAACATCAACCCTGCCGACGCCCCAGAAGTTACCGCAGCCAAACTCGGATTCATCGCCCTCACCGACGCAGCACCCTTAATCATCGCCCAAGAAAAAGGGTTATTTGCCAAGTACGGCATGAAAGATGTACAAGTTACCAAACAAGCATCTTGGCCAGTTACTCGCGACAACTTAGAACTCGGTTCCGAAAAAGGCGGCATTGACGGGGCTCACATTTTATCCCCGATGCCTTACCACATGACATTAGGCACTATTACCAAAGGCAATCAGCCAGTGCCGATGAACCTTGTGGCGCGGTTAAATACTAACGGTCAGGCAATTTCGCTCAGCAAAAAATACCTAGATTTAAAAGTAGGTACAGACAGCGCACCCCTGAAAGCAGCTTTTGGCCAAAACCTTCCTGTTGCTATAACTTTTCCCGGTGGCACCCACGACTTGTGGATGCGCTACTGGCTAGCAGCCGGCGGCATCAATCCAGATACAGATGTTTCCGTGATTCCCATACCGCCGCCCCAAATGGTAGCGAACATGAAATCTGGCAGCATGGAAGCCTTTTGCGTCGGCGAACCTTGGAATGCTCAGCTAGTTACTCAAAAGGTAGGATACACCGCCTTAGTAACCGGAGAACTTTGGAAAGACCACCCAGAAAAAGCTTTAGCTTTAAGAGGAGATTGGGTTGAGAAAAACCCCAAAGCTGCTAAAGCAATAACAATGGCTGTACTGGAAGCCCAGCAGTGGTGCGACAAGGCAGAAAATCAGGATGAGATGTGCCAAATCATCTCTCAAGATAAGTGGTTAAAAGTTCCAGTAGCAGATATTATCAGTCGCTCTAAAGGTCAAATTGACTACGGTACCGGCCGCATTGAAGCTGCCAGCCCAGTGGCGATGAAATTCTGGGCGGATAATGCTTCTTATCCCTACAAGAGTCACGATGCTTGGTTCTTAACTGAAAATATTCGCTGGGGTTATATCCCGGCAACTACCGACATCAAAGCCACAGTGGATAAAGTTAACCGCGAAGATATTTGGAAAGCAGCAGCGACAGCACTTGGCGTTCCCGCAGCCCAAATTCCTACTACCACTTCTCGCGGTGTCGAAACCTTCTTTGACGGCGTGAAGTTTGACCCAGAAAAACCAGAAGAATATCTCAAGGGTCTGGCAATCAAAAAAGCATAATTAGTTGGTTGACTGTTGACAGTTGACTGTGAACAGTTGACTGCTGACAGTTGACAAACCCCTAAAAGTGATGGTGTTGGACAGAGTGAAACGGAGGGTTCGTTCGACGGGCCAAACCTGCTGAACTCTGTTCAAAGTATCTACAAATAATCGATTATTCACAATACTGCAAAAAGAAAAATGGCAACAAACCTCGCTGTTACTAAAAGCAAAAATCCAGTAAATTTCCTTCTGGATAATGTTCAAAAAAACCGCCGAAAAATCATCCGACCGCTGGTAGCAATTACAGTTCTGCTGATAATCTGGCAAATCCTCTGCAACAGTCCAGAGTCGAGCTTGCCGGGGCCAATCAAAGCTGTCCAAGAAAGCTGGAATCTGATTATTAATCCTTTCTTCGACAACGGCGGTACAGACAAAGGCTTGTTCTGGCAAATTTTGGCTAGCTTGCAGCGGGTGGCGATCGGCTTTACTCTAGCAGCAGTTCTCGGCATCAGTTTGGGAATCCTGATCGGCACAAACTCCTTAATGTTCGATGCTTTAGACCCGCTGTTTCAAGTATTCAGAACTATCCCGCCCCTAGCTTGGCTGCCGATCGCCCTGGCTGTATTTCAACAGTTCAATCCCTTTGAAGGCATGGGGGTGAAAGCTAACGAAGTTTCTGCACTTTTCGTAATCTTAATTACAGCAATTTGGCCGATTTTAATTAACACCACAGTAGGCGTTCAACAAATACCCCAAGACTACAGAAACGTCGCCCGCGTATTGCGCCTCCCCAACCAAAAATACTTCTGGAAAATCCTGCTCCCCTCTTCTGTTCCTTACATCTTCACTGGCTTGAGAATTGGAATCGGTTTGTCTTGGCTGGCGATCGTAGCTGCGGAAATGTTAGTCGGCGGCGTCGGTATCGGCTTCTTCATCTGGGACGCTTACAACAGTTCTCGACTCAGTGCAGTGATTCTAGCAGTGCTTTATGTAGGAATCGTCGGTTTGATTTTAGACAGAATCGTTGGTTTCATCGCTTCCAAAGTGGTTCCCGAAGAACAGAAATAGGATTTGGGAATGGGGCATCGGGCATCGGGCATCGGGCATGGCGAATGGGGAATGGTTGCCAGCTACAAACTGCTAGAAATTAGTTGTAAATTAATGCCCAATGCCCAATGCCCTGGGCGGGCAAATGCCCAATGCCCAATGCCCAATGCCCAATGCCCAATGCCCAATGCCCAATTTCCCCTTAATAATTAGCATCTAGAAATTACCAACTAACCTAAAAGAGCCATGTCAGTATTTGTTGAAGTAGACCACGTTGATCGCGTATTTAACTTGCCCAACGGAGAGCAATACATTGCTCTTAAAAATATCGAACTGAAAATTAAAAAAGGAGAATTCATCACCTTAATTGGACACTCTGGCTGTGGCAAATCTACACTGCTAAATATCATCGCCGGCCTCGACAAAGCAAGTCAGGGCGGGATTACTTTAGAAGGCCGCGAAGTCCGCGATCCAGGCCCGGACAGAATGGTGGTGTTTCAAAATTACTCACTGCTACCTTGGCTGACGGTGCGCGAAAATATCGCCCTAGCAGTAAATGAAATTTACAGCGGTAACTCTCAAGAAGATCGCGAGTTGGTGATCGAACACCACATTAAATTAGTCGGACTCGGACACGCCGCCGACAAACGCCCAGGCGAAATTTCTGGGGGGATGAAACAAAGAGTTGCGATCGCCCGCGCCCTGGCGATTCGCCCGAAATTGCTGCTGCTAGACGAACCCTTCGGCGCCCTCGATGCCTTAACTCGCGGCGGTTTGCAAGACCAGTTGATGAAAATTTGCGAAGAAAGCAAAGTCACCAGCGTCATGGTAACTCACGACGTGGATGAGGCTTTATTACTGAGCGATCGCATTGTGATGCTCACCAACGGCCCGGAAGCGCAAATCGGGCAAATCCTCGAAGTCAACATTCCCCGCCCCCGCAAACGCATGGAAGTTGTCAACCATCCGAGTTACTACGCACTGCGTAACGAAATGGTTTACTTCCTCAACCAGCAAAAGCGGGTCAAACAGCGCAGGGCCCAACAACAACCCGCTGTCATAGCCCGCAACGGCTTGGAAAAAATCAACCTCGACATCGGCTTTATTCCCCTCACCGACTGCGCCCCCTTAGTAGTAGCTAAAGAAAAAGGATTTTTCAAAGCGCACGGCTTGGAAGAAGTTACTCTCAGCCGCGAACCTAGCTGGAAAGCGATCGCCAAAGGAGTCGCCGAAGGACGGCTGGACGCGGCGCAAATGGTCGCAGGAATGCCGATCGGTATGCTGTTGGGGCTCGACGGTGAAGCCCCTGTACCCGTCTGTAGCGCCCTCACGCTGTCTCGCAACGGCAATTCGATTGTTTTCAGCAAAGACCTTTACAGACAAGGCATTCGGACATTACAGGATTTCAAAGCTGCGATCGCCAAGAGTCCCGATAAAGTTCACACCTTGGGCATGGTACACTCCGCCTCCATGCACAATCTGCTGTTCCGCTACTGGCTCGCCGCCGGCGGCATCGACCCCGACCTCGACGTGGGCTTGAACGTGATTCCCCCCCCGCAGATGGTATCGAATTTAAAAGCAGGCAACATTGACGGCTACTGCTCAGGCGACCCCTGGAACTCCCACGCCGTCAACACCGGTACGGGTTTTGTCATGGCCCGTTCCCTCGATATTCTGCCCGGACACATCGAAAAAGTTCTCGGTGTTAGCGAAGATTGGGCTCAGAAATATCCTCAAACCCACCTGGCCCTCGTCAAAGCGCTTTTGGAAGCCTGCGAATACTGCGACGACCGCCGCAACCGCGAAGAAGTCCTAGGATTGATTAGCCAAGAACAATACATCGGCGCCGATCCGAAAGACATCCGTCCAGGGTTCATCGATCCGTACAACTCCGGTACGGAGGCAGAACCCGAAATGCTCTACAACTTCAATCAGTTCTATGTTGACAAAGCCAATTTTCCAGACCGCCTAGAAATGGTGTGGGTGATGGCGCAGATGGCTCGCTGGGGACTGATCCCGTTCCCGAAAAACTGGGTGGAAGTGGTCGATCGAGTTTTGCGGCCCGATGTTTTCGGTCAAGCAGTGCGCGAATTGGGTTTACCGGATATTGCCAGAGATCGCCGGACGATCGAGCTATTTGACGGCACGGTGTTTAATCTCGACGACCCGATCCACTATCTTCAGAATGTCAAAATCAAACGCGGCGTCCGCATTGAAGAGATTTTAATTGAACAAATAGGCAGTCAGTGTTCCATCAAACTGCTAGCATAGCCAGCAAATAGGAAGAGGGAATGAGGAGCAAGAAATCAGGAAACAAGACTCCACATTTCCCCCTTCCTAACTCCATAATTTCAAATTATCAATCGAAAGCTGTCATGTCTAATTCCTCAACCCAAAATCCCAATCCTGAAAATATGCAAACTCTAAAAACCCCCCAAACAACCAAAATTCCAACGCCCAAGCAAGACTTTCTTACTATTAAAGACGTATCGAAAGTCTACGAAACTCCTAAAGGCCCTTACGTGGTTCTAGACGGTGTAAACCTGACTATTAATGAAGGCGAATTTATTTGTTTGATCGGTCACTCGGGCTGCGGCAAATCAACTTTGCTGAATATGATTGCGGGATTCAACGGGCCGACAAACGGAGAAGTAGCCCTGGAAGGTTCGCAGATTACTGAACCAGGCCCCGATCGCATGGTGGTATTTCAAAACTACTCGCTGCTACCGTGGCTGACTGCTACAGAAAATATTCACCTCGGCGTTGAAAATGTTTACCCGGAAAAGTCCGCAGACGAACACAATACCATCGTCAAGGAACACTTGGAATTAGTGGGGCTGACCGAAGCTTGTAACAAAAGACCGGGCCAATTGTCCGGGGGGATGAAACAGCGGGTGGCGATCGCCAGAGCTCTGGCAACTCGTCCCAAACTGTTGATTTTGGACGAACCTTTCGGAGCTCTAGACCCGATTACCAGAGAAGAGTTGCAGGAAGAATTGCTGAAAATTTGGCGGAAGGAAAAAATTACCGTCATTATGATTACTCACGATATTGATGAGGCTTTGTTTTTGGCCGATCGCATCGTGATGATGACCAACGGGCCTGCAGCTTCCATCGGCGAAGATATGCACATTCCGTTCAGCCGTCCCCGCAACCGGGCGCGGATTATGGAAGACCCGAAATACTACGAACTGCGTAACTTTGCTTTGGAGTTCCTGTTTTCTCGCTACGCCCACCACGAAGAAGGTGAAGAAACGGACTCGGAGACAGAAGCCGTCGCGCTACCGATGCCATTACCTGCTAGCAAAAAGCCTGCGGTTGCGGAGACTGCTAACAGGCCGATCGCCCCTGCGTCCTTTGTGCATCACGCAGCCGTTGCCCCTGAAGCTTCGCCGATCAAACGCGGCATCCTGGGGGCCTCGTGGTTCGTAGCAATGGTTACTTTAGCTGCCGTCAATATGTCTGCTATTTCCAGCCAGCTAAAGCAAGCGAAACTAGAAGAAACTACACCGCAGGCGACGACTGCGGCGGCGGTTGTGAGTTCTCCCCCCAGCCCGCAAATCGCAGCAAGTTCGATCGCACCCAATGCTAGCCCTGCACCCATCGCTGCTGCTAGCCCAGCACCCATTGCTGCTGCTAGCCCAGCACCCATTGCTGCTGCTAGCCCAGCACCCATTGCTGCTGCTAACAGCGCAGGCGCGCCCAATGCAGCCACCAGTGCCACATCAGAGATTTCTGACCAAACCGAACTGGATGCGATCGGAAAGCAGTTGTATGCACAAATCGACCAAACATGGAAAACAACTCCGACATTTACCGAAAGCTTGACTTATCGGGTCAAAGTCAAAGAAAACGGCGATATCCTACAGTTCGATCCCACAAATAAAGCAGCTAAAGATTTCGTCAAAGAAACTCCTCTGCCGGTTTTGCAAACTCCTGCCGGTGCCGCAGCAGGCGCTGAAAAAACTGCTGAGTTCCAAGTAACTTTTAGCCCCACCAACGGTGGCGTATTTGAAGTAAAATCAGGGAAATAGGCGACATAATACTCCCGCACTAAATCTCACCTTGCTATCAACAACTATGCCAAAAGTAGTACCGACGCGCTGTTTGAGCTATGCAAAAATTCCTCCTAGCCCCCATCCTTGGGGGTGACAAGAGTTAGGTGGAATTTCCTCTGTTTGAGGAACATTTAGTAGCAGCCCGAAGCTGGCTACAAGCCAGAGCAAGGGCGATTTTTAGTAAGATAGCGGGTAATTTTAAATCAGGGTATTGTCGATTTCTGAGAAGCATATATGCGGAAACTAAGTAATTATTCTCACGTTATTTGCAGGAACCCTCAGTTCCGACTATAATAACGAATTACCAATTACGCATTAGCTTTCAAAAATTAGCATCTAAAATCACCAGATGGAAACTATAAAAACTCTTTGCCCATACTGCGGTGTAGGTTGCGGTCTAGAAGTTGTTCCCGACAAAAAACAAAGTTGGAAAGTGCGGGGCGATCGCAATCACCCATCGAGTCAGGGCATGGTTTGTATTAAGGGAGCAACCGTAGCAGAGTCCATTCGGAGCGATCGGCTACTGTATCCAATGATGCGAGATACTCTCGACCAACCGTTCCGCCGCGCTAGCTGGGACGAAGCTCTCGATGCAATTGTTAATCGCATCCAAACAATTCGCAGCACCAGCGGCGCCGATGCTTTGTGCGTTTACGGTTCTGGTCAATTCGCAACAGAAGATTATTATATTGCCCAGAAACTAATGAAAGGTTGTCTGGGTACTAATAATTTTGATGCTAATTCTCGCTTGTGTATGTCTTCAGCAGTCTCTGGATACGTTCAAAGCTTTGGCTCGGACGGGCCGCCTTGCTGTTACGACGATTTAGAATTAACAGATTGCGCTTTTATTATCGGTAGCAATACAGCGGAATGCCATCCGATTGTATTCAATCGATTAGCTAAGTACCACAAAAAGCATCCCCATGTCAAGATGATTGTGGTAGATCCAAGGCGGACTCCGACTGCTGAAGCGGCGGATTTGCACTTAGCAATTAAACCGGGTACGGATATAGATTTGCTTAACGGAATTGCATATTTGCTGTTACGCAGGCAAGCAATAGATTCAGAGTTTATAGAAGAATGCACGGCGAATTTTTCAGCTTTTGCTGAGGTTATTAGCAGCTACACGCCGGAGTTTGTAGCCTCGCGCTGCGGCATTACTGTCAGCGAGTTAGAAACGGCGGCAAACTACTGGGAACAGTCGCAGCGCGTTTTGTCTCTGTGGTCGATGGGAATCAACCAGTCGTCGGAAGGCACGGCAAAGGTGCGATCGCTGATTAATTTGCACTTGATGACCGGTAAAATCGGCAAACCGGGAAGCGGCCCGTTTTCCCTCACCGGCCAGCCAAACGCGATGGGAGGGCGGGAAGCCGGAGGACTGTCTCACTTGCTCCCAGGCTACCGTTTTGTGAAAAATGCCGAACACAGAACCCAAGTCGAGGAGTTTTGGGGAATCGCACCGGGAAGCATTTCCCCGAATCCGGGCCGCACAGCTTGGGATATGATCACCGGTTTGGAAAGTGGCGAAGTCGAGTTGCTGTGGATTGCAGCTACTAATCCGGTGGTGAGTATGCCGGATTTGGAACGCACTAAAGCCGCTTTGCTGCGATCGCCCTTTACTATTTATCAAGAAGCTTACTATCCCACTGAAACCTCGGCCTACGCTCACATCCTGCTGCCGGCAACGCAGTGGAGCGAAAAAACTGGAGTAATGACGAATTCCGAACGCCGCGTTACCTTTTGTCCCGGTTTCGACACTCCCTCCGGGGAAGCCCGCGACGACTGGAGCATTTTCGCTGAAGTCGGCCGCCGGTTGGGTTTTGCCGAACACTTTGCTTTCGAGAACAGTGCGGATGTTTTTACAGAGTACGCACAGTTGACGCGGGGGCAGCCTTGCGATATGACCGGCCTCAGCCACGAATACATCCGCCAAGAAGGGCCGCAGCAGTGGCCTTGCCGGGAAAACGAGCCTGTGCATCCAGCGAACGAAGCGAAACGGCTGTATACTGACAGGCGTTTTCACACTCCTGACGCGCGGGCGAGATTTTCGGCCTATCACTCGCGGGGACTGGCAGAACCTCCCGATCCAAATTATCCGTTTGTGTTGACGACAGGGAGACTTTACGGACACTGGCACACGATGACGCGGACGGGTAGAACAGAGAAAATTAATCAATTGCACCCCGATCCGTTTTTGGAAATTCACCCCCGCGATGCTGCCACATTGCAGATTAAGGAGGGGGATTTGCTGGAAGTTCGATCGCGCCGCGGCAAGGCGCAGTTTCCGGCAAAAGTCACAAAGGCGATCGCCCCAGGTACGCTATTTGTACCGATGCACTGGGGTTCTCTGTGGGCCGAAGGCGCTGAAGCCAATGCCATGACTCATGCTGCAAGCTGTCCAGATTCCAAACAGCCTGAGTTAAAAGCTTGTGCGGTGCAGTTGGTGCTGGTTGGGGCAGAAACTGCGGCGGAAGTTGGATCAGAAGTTACCGCAGAAGTTGGGGAATTTAATTGGCCAAAATCCCCCCTCGCCGCCACTTCTTGATCTGCTGTCTAACTATGGGATGTTACACATCACCGCAGAACGATCGGGAAGCCGCGGGCGATCGACATGGGGGGGGTTTTCCTTCGGGAGAATGTCTTCTGGCGAAGGCCTTCTGCGTTCTTTTTAATTAATCGAGTCAGACAATTGCCGTTTGCACCTCAAGGTGCTATAATCGTTTTACAAGGCTTTATTTTCGGCAGTGCAGTTCGTTCGATCGGCGTTCCTCCGGATTTAAATCTCTACACACTCTGATTCTGGAGAATGTTCAATGTCAATCTATGTCGGCAATTTATCCTACGAAGTAACGCAGGAGCACCTCAACCAAACTTTTGGAGAGTACGGTACAGTAAAGCGGGTTCAGTTGCCTGCTGACCGGGAAACAGGTCGGATGCGGGGCTTCGCTTTTGTAGAAATGTCTACTGAAGCCGAAGAAGCCGCAGCCATTGAGGCTCTTGACGGTGCTGAGTGGATGGGTCGCGACCTCAAAGTCAACAAAGCAAAACCCCGTGAAGAACGTGGTTCCAATTCTGGTGGTGGTAACTGGGGTAACAACGATCGCGGTGGCAATTCTCGTCGCTACTAAACCACCCGAGCTAAATTTTTAGCTATCTTCTATATGGCGTCGGGGCAAGCTGGGAGCCAACAATCATTCTCTGTTGAGAAGAGATAGTTAGTTCAGTGGTCGCACCGCGCCTTAAAAGCCTCAAAATATTGCTAGACAATAGTTTGAGGTTTTTTTATGGCAAAAATTTATTAAGCAGGAGTTGATCGCGTGCGATCGATTCCTCGCTGACAGGAAAAAGTATAAAATATAACAGGCAGAGAGAGTCGCCTTCCCCAGTGCCCGGTTGCCGTTGTGAAACTACACACTCGCAGAGTTTTACGCTTGCAAAGTGTACCGAACAATGACAAAATCATTAATTAAGAATTAAGACTAAATCACTGGTATGCTGAAAAAAATATTTAGGCAAATTTCCAAGTCAAGCAGTGATGAAAATTTTCTGCATTTTACAGAAAGTGTAGAAGTAGTAATATCTAAAATTTTATCACTGGCGATGATTTGGGTAATTCTCCTCAGCGTTTGCGATTTGCTGATTTTTTTAGCAAAAGAATTGGTAAACCACACTGATAATTTGTTAAAAGACACGTTGTTTGTGATATTTGGGTTATTTTTAAATGTTTTAATTGCTCTGGAAATCTTGGAAAATATTACAGCTTATCTGAAAAAGCACGTAATTCAAGTAGAGCTAGTTATTGTAACTTCTTTGATAGCAGTATCTCGAAAAATCATCATTCTTGACCTGGAAAAAAAAACCGCAGCCGACTTGATTGGTTTGGCGACAGCAATTTTCGCGCTTTCCATCAGTTACTTGATAGTGCGAGCCACAAATAGAGGAAAAGATTAATATCGGGAATTGAGAAGTGGGAATTGTTAATAACTAATATCAGATGCGATCGAGCGACCGGACATGATATTATTCCAACAAACCAGGAGGAGGCACAATTTCAATTCGGCCTTGTTCTAAGTCAACAACTGGCACAATCTCTTCCACAAAAGGAATCAAGATTTTTGTGGATTTAGGCTCTTTAACGCGAATTTTCCGTGGTTTGCGGGTATTTCTGGGGTCAGCGTTTGCTTGGGGAGTTTCAGGCTGTTTTGGCTTTTCTAATTCTGCGGCGACAGTTTCCGGCGGCGTTAGATTCGTTTCTACTTCTAAAAGGTCGTTACCTGCAGGAATAATATCACTTACCTTGCCTAAGATTTCCCCGGTTAACTGGTTAAAAACTTCCATACCGATCAAATCTTGGACGTAAAACTCATCAGATTCGAGGTAAGGTCGATCGGTCTTTTCAACAAACAACTTACAGCCCCGCAGCGCCTCAGCACTATCGCGGTCTTCCACACCCTCTACCTCTACAGCATACAGCCCTTTGCCCGGAATGTAGCGACCGCCCAAAAACTCGATCGGTTCCGGTTCACTTTTGTTAGGTCGCAAAATCCACCGCTTCCCCGGTTCGATAAACCTTTCCGGGAAATCCGAATCGGGATAGACTCGCACTTCCCCGTCCAAACCTTGAGCTGCTACAATTTTACCGATTTCTATCCATTCAGACATAAACTTTTTGGGAATTGGGAATTGGGAATTGGGAATTGGGCATGGGGCATGGGCCAAACAGGGCATGGGCCAAACAGGGCATGGGCCAAACAGGGCATGGGGCATTGGTAGCAAACAACAAATAACTACTGACTACTGACTAATGACTACGGACTACTGACTTCTTTACACCAATCCCGTTCTCAGCGCTACAACTGCGGCTTGCACGCGGTCATCGACTGCCAACTTATTCATAATACCGCGAACGTGAGTTTTAATAGTATTTGGGCTCAAGTAAAGCGCCGCTGCAATTTCGGGATTGCTGTTACCTTCCACCATTAATTTTAACACTTCCAATTCCCGCTGCGACAACTGGCCAAAAGTAGTTGTAGAGGCAGGTATCGGCGGTTTCAGGTGTTCGATGACAGTCCGGGCAATTTGAGGGTCAAGATATGTAGCCCCCTCTGCTGCGGCTGCAATCGCTGCTAACAGCCTGTCTACGGAAGCACCTTTAATACAATAAGCATCAGCCCCGCTAGAAAGGGCAGCAATAATTTCCGTTTCTGCCGTGTGAGAAGTTAACATTACTACTCGAACTTCTGGCAATTGCGCTTTAATTTGCTGCGTCGCTGCTATGCCGTCGAGCCGTGGCAAACCGATATCCATTACAATAATATCAGGTTTGAGTTTCAGTGCGGCTGCTACGCCTAAATAGCCGTCTTCTGCTTGTCCTACTATTTCTATGTCTGGGGAATCGGCTAAAACTTGCTCTAATCCCAGTTGCATCATCGGGTCATCTTCAACAATTAAAATTCTCATAATACGAAGGAAGTTCGGCAACGGATTGTGTAACGGATGTAACGGATGTAACGGATGTAACGGATGTCAGGAAGAAGGAAGTTCGGCAACGGATTGTGTAACGGATGTAACGGATGTAACGGATGTCAGTCCGATGGAAGTCCGAAGAAGGAAGATTACTTAGTTGTTAATATTTTACATGAACTTATACCGAACCAATAACACATAACCAATAACAACTAACTACTGACTAACTTTTAAAACTTCCACGAATTCGCCCGGTACAATCCAGGTGTCCCCTGGTGGCAAAACTGCTAAACCACTCGTATTGGCGAGGTTAATTAAATTCGCTGAATTTTGGCTGCCGCTAGCAGGTTCAAATTCCCAGACTCCGGCAACTAAATGTAGTTTACCCCAAACATAAGTTTCGCGCCGACCTGGCGATCGCAATTCAGCATTACACCTAGCTTTGAGAAACTCCGGCCCCCAAGCATCCGGGCCAAGCCCAGACATCTTTCTCAAAGCAGGTACAACAAACCGCCAACAGCAGACTAAAGCCGAAACCGGATTTCCCGGCAAACCAAAATAGAGACAATCCGAATTTTTTTCACCTCCTTTAAACCCAGCAACCGTTAAAGGTTTCCCCGGCTTAATAGCCACAGAACTAATGTGAACTTTTCCTCCCAAATCTGCCAAAATTTTCTCGACATAATCGTAGTCTCCTACCGAGACGCCGCCCGTAGAAAGCACCACATCCGCCGTCGCCACAGCCCCGGCTATCGCCTTCTTTAACGCCTCTTCATTATCAGGAACTATGCCCAATCGAATCGGTTCAAATCCCATTTGTGCCAACAAAACTGTCAAAGCATACTGATTCGAGTCTACCAGTTTCCCCGGTGCCAAAGGTTCGTCAGGCGATACCAATTCGTCACCAGTAGAAAAAATTGCCACCCGCAGCCGCCGATAAACGGGAACTTGAATGCACTGGGCAGTTGCTAACACCGCCATTTCTGGGGCGTTGATAACTGTACCGGGAGTTAGCAAAGTTGTTCCTGCTTGATAAAAAGCGCCTTTGTGTCTGACAAATGCTTGCGGTTTTTCAGGAGAAACTAAGATAAAAATACGATCGCCCTCACGCCTTGTTTCTTCCTGCATTACCACCGTATCAGCACCCGCTGGCATTATAGCACCTGTAAAAATTCGCGCCGCTTGCCCCGATTGCACCGTACTTTGAGGTCGATATCCCGCTGGAATTTCCTCAACTACTTCGAGTACCGCTGGTTTTTCGGTGCTACAGTTTTCCACATCCGCAAACCGCACCGCGTACCCATCCATTGCTGAATTATCCCAATAAGGAAAATCCAGGGAACCAGTGACGGGTGCAGCCAAAATGCGCCCCGATGCTGCCAGTAAGTCTACAGTTTCTACATCCCGCTGACTGTCGAGGGGTTGCGCCAAATTTAGAACGATCGATTCTGCTTCTTTCACTGACAGCATGACTGTCTCCTTGTTTTGATAACACTCATGATTAAGTTTAGCAAAATATCCAGAGATATTGGTGATATAATTTTTTTGGCTTTTGGCAGTAAACCTAATTTTGGGGATTAATTGCTTATGACTATTTCTCGCTTTGTTGTTCGCCTCAATTGTTTCTCCTTATTATTGGTGGCGATACTGATATTTTTCACTCAACTTTCCGGGTTAAAAGTCAGCGATTTATTCTTGCCGCCTTATTCTTATCCCCATCCCAATGTCGCTTTGTTAACTCGGACTTTCCAAATTTTATGTTCTGTACCCGTCATTGTTTGTACTTTCACCTATAAATTAGCTCGAAGTATTCAACCGCGCACTTCAGAAAATCGATTTATTCTGTTTTCGGCTTTATTAACAGGTGGATTTTTACTAAATGAAATTTACAGAATTCATATATATATGGTAGCCGGGGGAATTCCTAAGCTCGGAGTAAGTCTTTTATACGCCGTGGTTTTGTCATCCTACGGATGGTTTTTTCGGCGAGAACTACAGTTAACTCCCTACCAAATATTGTTAGCGGGTGTAGGCTTGTTGTTTTTTGCGATCGGCGTTGATTCCCTGCATATAAAAAACAAGATATTCTCCAGTTTACTAGAGGGAATACCTAAATTGCTTAGCGAAATCAACATTGCATTTTATTATTGGTATGTCTGTAAGTGTTTCCTCCAAAAAGCATTTGATAAAACTATTAATAGCTAGTTATAAGGATGTGATATAATGAGCCAAAGTGCATAAAAAGATATCCATTAAATCCTCTTAACCATTAATAATATTTACAGCATCTGCATCGCTCGGCATTGAGCCGCCTTCATATACATAATCTGGCTTAAAAGTCCCAACGCATCCTGATAAAATACCATGATAGCAGTTACCATCAACTTCAACTCGATCGCCAAAATAACCGACGACCAATTTTATCAACTGTGTCGCGAAAACCCCGATGTCAAATTTGAACGCAACGCCAAAGGAGAAATAATCGTCATGCCACCCACAGGAGGAGAAACCGGAAATTACAATTTTGAAATAGCTACTGATTTTGGAATTTGGAACAGACAAACTCAACTGGGAATTTGTTTCGATTCTTCAACTTGCTTCAAACTGCCCAGCGGTGCAAACCGTTCTCCCGATGTCTCTTGGATTGAAAAATCAAGATGGGATGCACTCACTCCCGAACAAAAACAAAAATTTCCTCCCATTGCCCCGGATTTTGTCTTAGAGTTAATGTCGCCAACGGACAGTTTAAAAGATACTCAAGACAAAATGCAAGAATACATGAATAACCAAGTAAAATTAGGCTGGTTAATCAACCGCAAAACCCGGAGAGTCGAAATCTATCGCCAAGGACAAGAAATAGAAGTTTTGGAATGTCCAACAGAACTATCGGGAGAAGATGTTTTGCCCGGTTTCGTGCTAAACTTGAAAACACTGTGGCAATAACTAGACATCCTGCATCTGTCAGCGTTTATTTGCGTTCATCTGCGGTTAAAAAAAATCTCATGGAAACCAATACAGAAACTACTGCACCCACTGGCTTAACAGCCGAACAACACAAACAGAAAATGCAGCGACGCCAAGAAGTGCAATCACAGCGAATCGCTAACTCCTCCAAAGAAAAAGGTTTAATTATAGTCAATACGGGTAACGGTAAAGGCAAAACCACGGCTGCCTTGGGAATGGTTGTGCGATCGCTCGGTCACGGATACCGCGTCGCCATAGTACAATTTATCAAAGGAGCTTGGGAACCCGCAGAAAAAGCCGTTTTTCAACTCTGGGAAAAACAGCTAGAATTTCACGCAATGGGAGAAGGCTTTACCTGGGACACGCAAGACCGCGATCGAGATATCGAAACAGCTCAAAAAGCCTGGGAAAAATCCCTAACTTTTATCTGCAATCCCGAATTTAAATTAGTTCTTCTAGATGAAGTCAATATAGCATTAAAACTAGGTTATTTGCAAGTCGAGCAAGTGCTTTCCGGGTTAGACCACAAACCCGAAGAAACCCACATTATTTTAACCGGCAGAGGCGCCCCGCCAGCACTAATCGAACGGGCAGACTTGGTGACAGAAATGACTTTAGTTAAGCATCCATTCCGAGAACAAGGGATTAAAGCTCAAGCAGGTATTGAGTATTAAAGTTGTTGGTCTTCAAAAGTTTAGTCCTAATTAGCTAAAAGCTGATTGGGAGTTGACTGAAGCCTGACTACAAACCGTATTTATGTTGTTTCTAGTCAGGACTTTTTACCCAATCTAACATCTAACATCTAACATCTATAGCAATCCTAAATCATTCTCATAATTATTGTAGGGGCAATCCGACCCCTACTCCCCGTGGTTGCCCGATAGATAGGGGGTAGGCACGGGGAGTAGGGGTAGCACTACCCCTACAAATTTATCTGAATCATTTAGGATTGCTATAACATCTAAAATCGAGCTATGCTGGCAACATCAGAGTAAAAGTTGACCCCTTGCCAAACTCGCTACTCACAGTAATTTCTCCCCCCAGCATATGAGAGTATTTCTGCGCTATTGACAAACCCAAACCCGTACCTCCGTACTTGCGGGTAGTCGAAGCATCAGCTTGCGTAAAAGGTTGAAATAACTTTTGTAGCTGTTCAGGAGTAATCCCAATCCCCGTATCAGTACACTTAATAATTAACTGTTCCGAATTCCAACGATTCTCGTCATTTTTAATTCTTTCAACGCTGAGTGTAATTGTCCCTTTATGAGTAAACTTAGCTGCATTACTGAGCAAATTAAACAAAATTTGAGTAAACTTAATTTGATCGGAATACAATTCGCCAATATTATTAGGACATTCCACATTCAGGCGATTAGTGTTCCGCAAAAATAGCGGTTCAACAGTTCGGACTACATCTTGAACTGCCTCCGACACGTCAAAAGTTTCTAATTCAAGTTCCGCGTGACCGGCTTCAATCTTCGACAGGTCCAGAATATCATTAATTAAGGAAAGTAAAAGCTGGCCTGAATTGTGAATTCTCTCCAAATCCAACACAAAATTTTCCTCGCCCAAATCTAAAGCCTCTTCTTGCAGAATCTCGCTGTAACCGATAATCGCATTCAGAGGAGTTCGCAGTTCGTGGCTCATGTTAGCCAAAAACTGGCTTTTAGCCAAATTAGCTGCTTCTGCAGCTTCCTTTGCCTTGTAGAGTTCTGCCTCGGCTTGCAAGCGGTCGGTTACGTCGTGAGCCAGCACTAATTCAGCATTTCTACTATCAAATACCAGAGCATAAGAAGTAATTTCTACATCAATAATTGTTCCGTCTTTTTTCTGGTGCTGCCACACACCTGCAAACTCAATACCGGCATCTACTGGAGAGATATTTTCTATCAATCTCGGCATCTCTTGGGGGGGACGAATGTCCGCAACGGTCATCTTGAGAAATTCGTCGCGAGTGTAGCCGTAATGTTCGACGGCTGCCTGATTGACGGCTATAAATTCCAGAGTTTCTAAATCGTAAACCCACATCGGATGGGGGTTATTTTTAAACAAAAGTCTGTACCGTTCTTCCGAGGCTCGCAGTTCGGCTTCGGCTTGTTTGCGCTCGGTAATGTCGCGGACAACCGTGCAAATAATCTCGCGGCCGCCGTAGGAAATCACGCTCCCGCTCACTTCTACATCCACGCAGGAACCGTCTCGGCGGCGGTAGAGAACTTCGCCAATTCTGAATTGTTTGTCCGTCAGCAGCAACTCGATATTGTTGTCAATTAGGTCTTTAGAGTAAGCGATGATATCGTAAATAGTCAGTTGCGAAATCACATCAAGACTGTAATCGAGCAAGTCTCTAAACGCTGTATTGGCTTCCAAAAGACGTTTGGTTTGAGCGTCCCACAGGAAAATGCAATCTGTAGCTTGCTCCACGACGGCTCTGTAGCGGGCTTTTTCCTCAAGTTGTTCGCTGTCGGCTTGGGCGATCGCACTCAACATTCCGTTGATAGTATGGGCAAGGTCGGACAACTCGTCTTCACCCGTCACCGGTAGTCGCACCGAGAGGTCTTGGCTGCTACTGACGCGCTTCACTGCTTTCGCCAAACTGCTCAACCGAGACAGTACAAGACGCTCTAGCAGTAGTAGAGTGCAGCCGACTAACCCAACTCCTACTAACGCTACAGACCCCAGCAGGTACAGCAAACTAATCTGACCTTGCCGGTATATTTCTCTGGGGATATCCACCCGCAATAGCAGCGCAGGTTGGTTGTAAATATCCCTGATCAAAGCGTAACCCGCGATCGACTCTTCGCTTAAAGGACGCACCAAAATCGGTTTTTTTTCCGACAGTTTCTCCCGCACTTGCTGAAAGTCTGCAGGCAACCTAGCCTCATTCACGCTGTGTACGATTAGCGGCAAGCGAGTAATTTTAGAAACCTTTGCAATGCCCGTAGCATCCAAATTGCGCCCGAATATCAGCGTACCTCGGATCGGGCCAGTGCTTTTAGTCGTGAGAATAGGCCGGGAAGTAATCAGTATTGGCCCTGACGGTAGCAGCATGATACCAGCGAGGCTGCTTTTGGCGTTGGGGTGGTGCAACAGCGGGTCGCTGAGAGAAATGCGCCGTTTTAATGCTTCTGGAACAGGCGTTAGTTTCAGCTTTTCGCTGTCTAAACCCGTACCGTAAACTATTTTGCCCGAAGTATTGACAAATACGGCTATATTAACTCTTATATTAGCGAGCCCTTCTGGAATTAAATTGGAGTCAATGAATTCTGAGTTGCGGTTTTGGATAAAATTGTAGGTGTCGTCCCAGGACGACCAATCGGCAAAGCGCGAGTTAAAGTCATCTGCGGTTTGCCCGAACACATTGAGCACTCCCTTGACAACCTGTGTGGCTTCTTGTTCCTCTGCTTTGATCAGGCTGCCCAAGAGGATGCTTGAGGAGGCGACATACAGAATGCTAGTCAGTCCAGCGATGGTAATGCCAATGATCGATAGTGTTTTTCGACGCAGTTTCATCTTTATTCCCCCTTGGAGACTCCCACTGTACCTGTAGTCAGGTCAGTGGCGAGAGGAAAAGGGGGGCAAGGTTTAGGCCGCATATGAATAACCATCCTTTCTATGAACAAGTGAACAATATTTCTGACTAATTCCTGACACCAATTCCGAGGCGGAAATATTGAATGAACCACTGGTTCTTACGGCAACACGTCCAACGTATATACCAACCTTTTTACCAGAAGTTACAACCGCCTTGACGATATCTCCCGTTTGAAAACCTTTAACAAACTTAAACCTGGGAACATAGCGGGACGGGAAACCCAATTTGTCGGTACGACACATTTGGCGTGTCCCATGTCCAGTCGCTTTAATT